>NZ_QPJN01000010.1:0-75724 GCF_003338615.1 Halanaerobium sp. DL-01 | reverse complement strand
CCGGATTGTGCAAATAAGATAGAACAGGTTTTAAATAAAACAGAAGGAGTCAAAAAAGCTGATGTTCATTATACAACCAGTAAGGCTAATGTAGAGTATGATCCTGATAAAATAGATATCGCTGGTCTAAAAAAAGCAGTAGCAAAAACAGGATATCAGGTAGAAAAGACTAAATAGATAATAAAGGGTATCTGTTTTCTCCTTTGAATTTGCTAAATTAAAAAAGCATTAACTGGAGAAAGCAGATATCCAAAATTTATAATTGAGGGTGATAGAATGAAAGTCTGCTCGCAAACCTCGTGGGCTTGCCCCGAGGAGGGTCAAATTATGGATTCCTGTAGTCATGAGGCATGTGTGAGAAAGGTACCTATTTTTTCTGATCTGGATAATGAAAAAATATCTAAATTAAATAGTCTGGTCAAAAATAAAGAATATAAAAGTGGAGAATTAATCTATCTGGAGGGTGAAATTGGGAAAAACATATATATTATTGAGTCCGGCCTGGTTAAATTATATAGAAGTAATGAAGAGGGAAACCAGTATATATTAAGATTGTTAAAAGAAGGAGATTTTTTTGGAGAACTGGTATTATTTAAAGAAGAGCAGTTGAGCAGCAGTGCAGAAGCGGTAGGTGACTGCAGTATCTGTCTACTTCCCAAAAATGAACTGGAAAAATTAATTAAGTTATCATCAGAACTTTCCTATAAACTGCTATCAGCAATTACCAGCCGCTTAACCAAAACAGAAAATAAACTGCAGTCTCTGGCTCTGGAAGATGCAAAAGAAAAAACAATGCGTTTACTGCTGGAGCTGGCTAAGGAAAATGGAATAAAAAAAGAAAATGGAATTTTAATAAATTTACCTCTAAGCCGGGATGGTCTGGCAAATTTGATCGGAACAACTCAGGAAACACTAAGCCGCAAATTATCAGCACTGCAGAAAGAAGGCATTATTTCAATGCAGGGACAGAAAAAAATTTTAATTAAAAATGATTAAAATAATAAATATATTGGATATTATAGAAGTGCTTTCTCATTCTGGAGATAAGCACTTTTTTTCTTGACAGCACTAATCTTGAGTGTTATACTATGATTAAAGATACCATATAGGGGTATATAGAATAAAACAAGGAGTTTTTATTATGAGTGAAAATAATAAAATTAAAAAACGTTATGATCGAATTGCTCCAGTCTATGATTCTTTAGAACTTATCATGGAAAAAGGAAAGATGGGAGACTGGCGCCAGAATATCTGGCAGAAGGTGAGTAAAAAAATTGATCAATCTAAATTGAACAGGAGTGAGATCAAATTATTGGAAGCCGGAGTTGGCAGTGGCAAGAATATTGAATACTACCCGGATGATATTGAAATTTTTGCTATAGATTTTAGTTCCAAAATGATTGAAGAAGCAGAGAAAAAAGCTAAAAAATATAATAAAGAAGTAAAATTGCTGGAGATGGATATTCAGAATCTGGATTTTGAAGATAATTATTTTGATCTGATTGTTACCAGCTGTGTATTCTGCTCGGTACCTGATCCGATAAAAGGTCTAGAAGAATTAAAAAGAGTGCTCAAAGAAGACGGCAGGATAATAATGCTGGAGCATATGCGCAGCCAGAATGAAATTGTAGGCAAAATGATGGACTGGGTTAACTGGGTCAGCCTCTATACCTGGGGAGCCAATATTAACCGCAAAACTATTGAGAATATAGAAAAAGCCGGACTGAAGTTGGTTAAAGTTAATGATCTGATGTCCGATATAGTTAAAGAAATTGAATTAAAAAAGTAATTTAATCTTGACATAAATACTAAGTAATGTTATTATAACTTATACCCCCTACATGTATAATGTATAAAGGAGATGTTAAAAAATGAAAAAAACAATTATTATTGAAGGAATGTCCTGTGAACACTGTGAAATGCATACTAAAGAAGAATTAGAAAAAATTGATGGTGTTATTTCTGCAGAAGCTGATGCTGATCAGGGTCAGGCTGTAGTAGAAATGGGAAAAGAGGTAGCAGAATCGAAGTTAAAAGCTGCTGTTGAAGAGGCTGGTTACAAATATATTAAAACAGTATAAAATTTAAAAAATTTTAATCTATATATACATTGTAGGGGTATATCTTATAAAATGAGGAGGAAAACTCCAATGGAAGAATTAGCTACTGTAGTTAAAAGTAAAAAGAATAAAGCAGAATTGAAAATAGTCAGATACTCTGCCTGCAGCAAATGTGATAAAAGCTGCAGTCTGGCCGGTGATAGTCATGACCAGGATGAGATTGTTTTAGAAGTTGAAGATAAAATTGGAGTTACAGCCGGAGATCAGGTTTTAGTTGAAATGGAAAAAGGGAATCTCCTATTTGCTACTGTTGTTGTTTATGTGATTCCAATATTTTTAATGATAATTGGCTATTTTTTTGGAGTCTGGATGGCATCTTTATTTGGTATAGCGGCAGTAGAATTGGCAGGTATTGCTGGTACTTTTATTTTTTTAATTCTTTCTTTTTTAATAAATAAAATGTTTAATTCTTATCTTGAAAAAATTTCTTCGTTTAAACCGAGAATTAAAAGAGTAATTAATCGAAATTAAATAATAAGCAAAGCTGCACGACATTGTTTTTAGAAGTTTAAATAAAAAATTAATTGTACTCTTAGAATTAATATAGTTTATACTCTGAGGAGGATATAAGATGGTTCAGGATAAAAGCAAAAAAAATTGGTGGCAGAAATTTGTTAACAAACTGGCTTCCGCCAATGAAAAGCAGTATGGAGATGATGTTCCGGACTGTTGTGGAGATGGAAAAACAAAAAAAGAAAATAAAAAGTAGATTTAATTATTTGGATTTTAGATAAAATTTATATAATTTTAATGGAGGTGCAGAATAATGGCTAGTAAGAAAATAACTTTAAAAATAACAGATATGAGCTGTGCCAGCTGTGCTCAAACGGTAGAAAAATCTTTAAACAAAGCAAATGGAGTAAGTGAGGCACAGGTTAATTTTGCTGCTGAAAAAGCATATGTCACTTTTGATCCACAGCAAAACAGCAGAGATAAATTGATTGAGGTTGTTGAAAACAGCGGTTATGGTGTTAAAGAAGAAAAGGCAAAGACTTCTTTTAAGGTAGGTGGAATGACTTGTGCCAGCTGTTCGGCAGCAGTTGAGAAGGCTTTAAATAAAAGTGACGGTGTTTATCAGGCAAATGTTAATATTGCAACTGAAAAGGGTAGTGTTGAATATAATCCAGAAATTTTAAGCAAAAATGACTTTCGAGAAATTGTAAAAAATTCTGGTTATGAGCTGCTCAGTTTTGAAGATGAAGAAACAGACAAAAGTAGTGAGAGTGCTGAGGATGAAATAAGTGATGATCTGAAAAAAGTTAAAGCAGCAAAGAAAAAGATGTGGGGGACCTGGGCTTTTACAATTCCAATCATGCTCTGGATGATTCCAGAGATGTTCTTTGGTGTTGCCTGGCCCAATATGCAGATATTTAATTTAGGAATGATTGTACTGGCTATTCCACCGCTCTTTATTTTTGGCCGCAAAACTTTTGTTACTGCCTATCGAGCGGTCAGCCACGGCAGTGCCAATATGGATGTTTTAATTGCAATGGGTACTGGAGCTGCTTTTATAACCGGCCCGGCTGTGTTTTTTACTCCAATTGCCAATTATGCAGGTGTTTCAGCAATGATTATGGCTTTTCATTTAACCGGACGTTATATAGAAGAAACAGCAAAAGGTAGGGCCTCTCAGGCAATTCGAAAACTGCTGGAACTGGGAGCCAAAACTGCCACAATTATTGAAAATGGAAATGAAAAAGAAGTTGCAATTGAAAATGTACAGCCTGGAGATATTATGCTGATCAAACCAGGAGAAAAAATACCTACTGATGGAGAAATTGTAGAAGGTGAGACGACAGTTGATGAATCAATGGCAACTGGAGAGTCAATGCCTGTTAGAAGAAAAGAGGGAGACGAGGTAATTGGTGCTACAGTTAACCAGAATGGATTGATTAAAGTTAAAGCCACTAAAGTTGGTAAAGACACCTTTCTTTCACAGGTAGTTAAAATGGTAGAGGAAGCTCAGGGAACTAAAGTTCCCATTCAGGAATTTGCTGATAAGATAACAGGAATCTTTGTCCCAACTGTTTTAATTATAGCAGCCTCAACCTTTGTCTTATGGCTGATCTTTCCTGATGCATTAAGAGAAGTTGGTTTCTGGGCACAATCTTTTCTGCCCTGGGTTGATCCTACTCTAGGAACATTTACCCTGGCAATTTTTGCAACAATTGCTGTTTTAGTTATTGCCTGCCCCTGTGCTTTGGGACTGGCAACGCCAACTGCGCTGATGGTTGGAAGTGGAATTGGCGCTGAAAATGGAGTTTTAATCCGTAAAGGAGAGGCAATCCAGACTATGAAAGATGTACACACAATTGTTTTTGATAAAACGGGAACCATTACCAAAGGTAAACCTGAGGTAACTGATATAACTGCAGCTCCAGACAGCAGTGATCAGGAATTGCTGCAGCTGGCTGCAAGTGTAGAAGCAGGCTCTGAGCATCCCCTGGGAGAGGCAATAGTTAGAGGAGCTAAGGACAGAGAAATTGAATTAAAAGAAATTAAAAACTTTAATTCTGTGACCGGTAAAGGAGTTAAAGCAGAAGTTGATGGTAAAGAAGTACTTGTCGGCAGCAGAAAATTAATGGAATCTTCTGAGATAGATACTTCGGATTTTGAAGATGAATTAAAGAGGTTAGAAAATGAAGCTAAAACTGCAATGATGGCTGCAGCTGATGGTAAAATGCTGGGAATAGTTGCTGTGGCAGATGCTCTAAAAGAAGATTCGATTCAGGCAATTGCTGAACTTAAAAAACTGGGCTTGGAAACAGCAATGATCACTGGAGATAATCAGAGAACAGCTGAAGCAATAGCAAAAGAAGTAGGAATTGATCATGTAGTTGCCGAAGTTATGCCTGATGGTAAGGTAGATAAGGTAAAAGAATTACAGTCTGAATTTGGAGTTATAGCTATGGTTGGTGATGGAATCAATGATGCACCGGCTTTAACTCAGGCAAATGTTGGAATAGCAATTGGTACCGGTACAGATATTGCAATTGAATCTTCAGATATTACCCTTGTACGAGGAGATTTATCTTCTGTGATTACTGCAGTTAAACTTTCCCGGGCAACATTTAAGAAGATCAAGCAGAATTTATTCTGGGCTTTCTTTTACAATTTGATTGCAATTCCGATTGCAATTATGGGATTGTTACACCCTGTTATTGCTGAAATGGCAATGGCTACAAGTTCAATTAGTGTTGTTACAAATGCCAATCTCTTAAGGCGCGAAAATGTACAGGCGGATTATAAATAAATGAATACAGGTACAGTCAGCTTTATGAGCTGATTAAAATTATCAAATGAGAGTGTTGAGAAGTGAGAGGAGGGATTGGATGAATTCTTTATGTGAACTGGATAAAAAAGAACTAACAAATCGCTTAAGAAAAATAGAAGGACAGGTTCGCGGCCTGCAGCGGATGGTAGATGAAGAAAAATACTGTGTTGATATTTTACATCAGATCAATGCGGTTCAGGGAGGACTCAAAAAAGTTGGTCTTAAAATCCTTGATAAACATGTTCACGGGTGTGTTCAGAGAGCAGTTAAAAATGAAGAAGGAGACGAAATTATTGATGAGTTAATGGAAGTACTGGCCAAATTCACTGATTGATTAAAAATTAATTTAAAAATTATCTCGATATAATATAAAAAATACAGTCAGGGCTTTTGCCCTGGCTTTTTAAATTTATTTAAAACAGCAAAAATATTTTAAATAAAAAGGAATCTCACGATTTCTATTGAATTATATCAAAACATAGATTGATTAAAATATTAAGAATATTTAGAAGTGGAGTAATTTTGTTATTTTATTAATTCAACTAAGGAGAGGAGCTAGAAATGAGAAGAAAATTCAATTATTTAGTTGTCTGTTCGATTATTGGGGTTTTATTGTTGATGAGTTTTTCTACATCAGTACTGGCAGAAGAAAAGGAGGTTGTTGCACAGGGAGTTGACGCAACAACGATGATTCCCTGTATGGAATCAATAACTTCAACCAGTAATATTCTGGAAAATATGTATGATACCCTGGTTTGGAGAGACGAGGATCTTAATTTAATTCCTGCACTTGCAACAGACTGGGAAAATGTTGATGAACTCACCTGGGATTTTTATCTTCGTGATGATGTTTACTGGCATGATGGAGAAAAGTTTACTGCACATAAAGTTTACTGCACATGATGTAAAATACACTATTGATAGAATTCTGGATCCTGAAGTTGGATCACAGTTTGCTCCCTATCATTCTATGGTAGAGAAAGTAGAAGTTCTTGATGATTATAAAGTTAGGTTTATTACTAAAGAACCGCATCCACTGCTGCTGGCCAGGTTATCCATGACACAAATACTGGCAGAACACTATATGAATAAACATTCTGAAGAATATTTAGCCAGCCATCCGATGGGAACAGGACCATTTAAATTTGTTAAATGGGATAGAGATGAAAGAATAGTTATGGAAAAAAATCCTGATCACTGGCGTGGAGAACCGGAAATTGACCGCCTTGTATTTAGATCTATTCCAGAACCAAGTACAAGAATTGCAGAACTAGTGACAGGGAATGTAGATATAATTAATAATGCCTGGACTTACACTCGGATTTTTTACAACAGCACCTTTAATGAGATTAATGCGTTCTAGTATGTTAGAAGTTTTAAATAAAGATTATGTTCGTACAGCCAGAGCAAAAGGCCTTACAAATAAGATAGTTATCTTTAAACATGCTCTGCGCAATGCTGCTATTCCTGCCATTACCGTTTTTGGTATGCAGATTGGAGTAATGCTTGGAGGAGCGGTTTTAACAGAAACGATATTCTCATGGCCCGGAATGGGGAGATTTGTTGTTCAGGCAATTTACAATCGGGATTTCCCAACTATAAGAGCTTCTGTTATTGTTTTTGCTGTACTGATTATTATAGTAAATTTCTTAACAGATTTATCTTATGTTTTTCTCAATCCACAAATTAGATATGACTAAAGGTCAGGAGGGGAATCTTAAATATGAAAAACTTTGGCATAACTTAAAAGGGAATTATTCTGCAATAATTAGTATTCTCTTTATAATACTTTTAATAACATCAGCTGTATTTTCCAAACAAATAGCACCTCATGATCCTATGTCTCAGGATTTAATGACCAGATTAAAACCTCCGTTCTGGATGGAGGGAGGAAGTCTTGAATACCCACTTGGAACCGATCATTTGGGCAGGGATCTCTTCAGCTGGCTGATATATGGGGCAAGGATTTCGCTTGTTATCAGTTTTTTAGCAGTAGTTTTATCAGGTGTTTTTGGGGGAATTTTGGGTTTGTTTGCAGGTTATTATGGTGGACTGGTCAGAAGTGAAGTTTTGAATATAAAAAGTTCACAGTTTGTGGAAGCAGCAAAAGCAATTGGTGTTAGTGATATTGGTGTAATATTTAAACATATTGCTCCCAATGTTATTAATTCATTAATTATACTTGCCACTTTAAGAACGGCCAGTGTAGTTTTGCTGGAATCAGCACTGTCATTTTTAGGACTGGGAATACAGGAAATGCCGACATGGGGAGTTGCTCTAGCCAATGGCAGACATTATCTTAATAATGCATGGTGGCTTGCGACTTTTTCTGGTCTTTCTATCTTTTTTACCATCCTTTCTGTTAATCTGGTAGGAGACTGGCTTAGAGATGTATCAGATCCATATCTGCGTAATTTATAAAATAAGCACCGGAATTTATCCGTTTTTTCTTGACATTAAGAATATTTTAATATAAACTAATAAAAAATTAAGATAAATAAAAGCACTGATCAGGTAAAGTAACTGAAATAATTTATTTCAGCGAGCTGGTGATAGTGAGAGTCCGGTAATGATTAATTTAGTGAAGTTCCCCTGTAAGCTGGCAGCCGAACAAAAAAGTAAGCTGTCCCGGTAGTCTGCCGTTATTCTGACAGGTTATTGAAATGAATTTTCATTTCAGGCATGTTATTTTTAGCTTTAAATGATTTTGATGATAATCTATTTCTGTAACTCAATAAGTGGGCTTTTTAGCCAAAAAGATTGGTACCACGGGATTTTAACCCTCGTTCTTTAGTAGGAACGGGGGTTTTTTGCATTTAATTATAGCTTATCACAAAGACTTTAAATCATTTTAAAAGGAGAGTGTAAAGAATGAAGAAAAAATGTGCATATCTTGGGCCGCCGGGAACTTTTAGTGAACTTGCAGTTATTAATTACTGTACTGGTAAAGATGAAGAAATTATTCCATATGATTCCATACGGGAGCTGGTTGAAGCCGTAAATAAAAATGAGGTTGATATTGCATTACTTCCTCTGGAAAACTCACTGGAAGGTTCTGTCAACATAAGTCTTGATTTACTTTTTGAAAATGAAGGAGTAGAGATTTTAAAAGAGCTGGTTTTACCAATAGAACATTTTCTGCTTACACCAGAAAAGAAAAGTATAACAGAAATAAAGACGGTGTACAGTCATCCACAGGCAATTGCTCAGTCCGAAAAATTTTTGAGCAGTAAAATGCCTCAGGCAAAGCTGCTTTCTACAGAAAGCACCGCTGCGGCAGCAAAAAAAGTTGCGGAAGATAAAAAAGGAGCAGCCATAGGATCATTTAGACTGGCAGAAATATATGATTTAGAAATCACAGCCTCCAACCTGGAAGGAGAACTGCCCAATACGACACGATTTGTAATTATCGGGAGAAGCAAAAAATTTGTATCATCTCAAAATAATACTGATGCTGGGCAGAAAAAAAGATGCAAAACTTCTATTATATGTACACCGAAAAAAAATAGAGCAGGTGTTCTTCATGATATTCTGGGGGAATTTGCCAGAAGAGAAATTGATTTAAGCAGGATTGAATCAAGACCGACCAGAAAAAAACTGGGAGAATATATGTTTTATATAGATCTGGCTGGTAATTTGGAGGATAAAAATTTAAAAAAATCACTTAAAGAAGTAGAAAAAAAGTCAGGATATTTTCGTATTCTGGGAAGTTATCAGGTAGTTAAATTACTTTCACAAAAAGAAAAGAAATTAAAGAAAACTGAGGTGCTGCAGTGATGTGATAGTTATTTTAAAATCAAAGTTAAATAAAATAAAAATTTAATATTATGAGGGCACAGAGATAAATGGTAAATAACAGGAGTTTCCCCAAAATTTATTTTCAAGCTGCAAAAAGGGGGCTTTAGTCATCAACGAAATTTTTAGATTTATCTAAAACTCAATTCGGGTGTGAAATAGGGCACACTAATCAATGAGTCCTCCTGACTCATGATTAGCTCACTCCATCCTGCAGTTCAACCCTATTTTTTCCTTCATTTCGTTAAGATTCATTGACTAAAAATTTCAATATTCCTGCATCTCCCCTTTTTGCAGCAGTATATAAAAAATGGGGAAAGTTCAGGTAAATAATTGTTGACAAAAGCTAATTTTACTGCTATAATACCATTTAATATAATATATCTCAGAAAAACAGTGAATGGGGACCAAGTAAGCACAGGCTGAATTACACCCCATGAGTTGCCAGCTGAAATAATAGTAAGCTAGGCCGTAGACCGTCGTTATCCGGTGAGGAAGTGTTGGCTTCCAGTAGAGATAATCTTTATTAATTGCTTAAACTTTAATTAATGAGATTAATGCAGGTGGTACCGCGATATAGTCGCCCTGAATTGGGGCGATTTTTTGTATTTAGTGAGAAAAATGAGTTAGAGATAATAACCTTTTTGTGGGAGAACCAAAATATATAATGACAAATAGGTACTTTTAAATTATAAGATTTTTAAATAATAAAAATATGAGAGGAGTTTATATATATGATTGCAGTGCTGAAGAGAAATGCTGGACAGGAAGATAAGGAAAAAGTTATTAGGGTAATAAAAGAAGAGAATTTTGATGTTCATCCCATACAGGGAGTGGAGAAAACAATAATAGGTGTGCTGGGAAATCAAAATAATAGAACAAAGTTAAAAGAAAAACTGATGACAATGAGCTGTGTGGAAAAGGTTGTTTTAATACTTGATCCATATAAGCTGACAAGCTGGAATTTTAAACAGGAAAAGACAGTTATTGATCTGGGAGATGATGTAAAGATAGGTGGAAGTGAGTTAACTATTATGGCAGGGCCCTGTTCAGTAGAAAGTAGAGAACAGCTTTTAAAAACTGCAGAAATTGTAAAAACTGGTGGAGCAAAAATACTGAGGGGTGGTGCATTTAAACCGAGAACTTCTCCTTATTCTTTTCAGGGGCTGGGTGAAGAGGGTCTAAAAATTTTGTCAGAGGCCAGAGAAAAAACTGGTCTAAAGATTATAACCGAACTGATGGATATAGAACATATTGATGTTGTCTGTCAGTATACCGATATTATTCAGATAGGAGCCAGAAATATGCAGAATTATTCTCTGCTCAAGGAAATAGGTAAACTGAATAAACCGGTTATGTTAAAACGGGGAATGGCAGCCACAATTAAAGAGTGGCTTTTAGCAGCAGAATATATAATGAATGAAGGTAATCATAATGTGATTTTATGTGAGAGAGGGGTCCGAACATTTGGTGAAGAAACAAGAAACACCATGGATTTGAGCTCAATACCACTTGTACAGCAGTTAAGTCACCTGCCGGTAATTGCAGATCCCAGTCATGGAACAGGACGATGGGAGCTGGTAACTCCTGTGGCAAGGGCAGCTGCTGCAGTTGGAGCAGATGGAATTATGGTAGAAGTTCATCCTGAGCCAGAAAATGCACTGTCAGATGGTCCTCAATCTCTTAAACCAGAAAAATATTATTCTATGATGGTCGAAATTGCAGCTATTTCTAAAACACTGTACAGCTTTGAATCCAGTGAGAAAAAAATAGCTTATGTATAATAAGATTACAGGACAGCGAAAGGGGTTGAAAGAAGCAGATGGATTTAAAAATTGAACCCAAAAAGAAAATTAAAGGAGAAGTTAATGTGCCGGGAGATAAATCTATCTCACACAGAGCATTAATTTTAGCTTCAATAGCCGAAGGGGATAGTAAAATAACAGGTCTGCTTGAGGCAGAAGACTGCCTGAGCACAATGAATATCATGAGGAAACTTGGAGTAGAGGTAATAAAGAAATCTAAAGGAGAGTATACAGTAAAAGGAAAGGGAATAGAAGGTCTTAAAGAAGCAGATGATGTACTTGACTGTGGGAATTCTGGTACATCTATGAGGCTGCTTACAGGGCTTCTTTCCTCACAGAACTTTTATTCTGTACTGACAGGAGATCATTCTCTGCGCAGGAGACCTATGCAGAGGATTATAGGCCCACTTACAAAAATGGGAGCTGAGATTTTTTCGCGTCGAGGTGGACTGGCACCTCTGAGCATAAAGGGGCAAAAATTGACCGGAATAAAATATAAACTTCCGGTCGCAAGTGCTCAGCTTAAATCTTCACTTCTGCTTGCTGCACTTCAATCTCAAGAAGAAACTGCAATTATTGAACCAGCAGTATCAAGAGATCATACAGAGAGAATGCTTAAAAATACAGGAGTAGATTTAGAAATAGGTAGTGGTAAAATCATCCTTAAAAAATCAAAAAAGAGGAAGCTTAATCCTTTTAATATAAAAATTCCGGGTGATATATCATCAGCTGCTTTCTTTATAACAGCTGCTCTGACAGCAGAAGAAGGAGAACTTCTGCTGAAAAATGTCGGAATTAATTACAGCAGAAGCGGATTCCTGGAAGTTGTAGAAGATATGGGTGGAGATATAGAACTTCTCAATGTAAGAGAAGAAGCTGGAGAACCGACTGCAGATATTCTTGTCAGATCCTCACAGCTAAAAGCAGCAGAAATATCCGGAGATATAATACCACGGCTGATAGATGAAATACCGCTTATAGCTGTTCTGGCTGTATCAGCAGAGGGAAAAACAGTAATCAGAGATGCTGAAGAACTGCGTGTTAAAGAAACAGATAGGATTAGTGCGGTAGTTAATGAATTCAGAAAACTCGGCATCAGTATTGAAGAGTTTGAAGATGGCATGGCAGTTGATGGACCAGCCTGCATATCAGGTGGAAAAACACTTGAGAGTCATCATGACCACAGAATAGCAATGTCTTTGGCAGTGTTAGCTTTAAAAACAGAATCTGCAGTTACTATAAATGGAAGTGAAATAATAAACACATCATTTCCCGGTTTTGCAGAACTGTTAAAATCAATTTAATCAGGAGGTAAAAAAATGAGCAGAATAGCAGATGGAGTCTGTAAGGGGATAAAAAATATGAATCGCTATCAGGCAGGAAAAGGTATAGATGAGGTAAAGAAAATGTACGGGCTGGAGAGAATAATTAAACTTGCCTCTAATGAGAATCCTTATGGTCCGGCCAGAGAAGTGATTAATTCAATTAAGGATAATGCAGCTAATATTAATTTTTATCCCGATTCAGACAGCAGAGATTTAAAAAATGCCTTAAGCAATTTTTATAATATTGAAGAAGAAAAAATATTTATTGGAAATGGTTCTGATGAAATACTGGATCTTCTGCTGACATTATTTATAAATCCAGGAGATGAAGCAGTACAGGCAGATCCGTCATTTATTAAATATGAACTTTCAGTTAGAGCAAGAGATGGAATCAGTGTCAAAGTACCGCTGACAGAGGATTATAAACATGATTTAGAAGCAATGAAAAACAAGGTGGGCGTAAGGACAAAAGTCTTTTTTCTCTGCAATCCCAATAATCCAACCGGGACAGTTGTGCCGAGCTCAGAAATAAAAAAACTGCTGGATGAGCTGCCCGAAAATGTATTGCTGATAGTTGATCAGGCATATTATGAATATGTGGAGTCCGATGATTATTTTGATGGCACTGATCTGCTGGATAAATATCCCAACCTTTTTATATTAAGGACATTTTCTAAAATTTATGGAATGGCCGGGATGAGAGTAGGTTATGGTTTTGGCAGTCCAGAAATAGTTGATTATCTAAATCGTCTGCGCAGCCCCTTTAATGTAAATCTGCTTTCTCAAAAAGCAGCTCTGACAGCTCTGGAGGCACAGGAACATGTGGGAAGATGCAGAGATATGAATAAAAAGGAAAAAAAATATCTTTACAGTGAACTGGAAAAAATGGGGCTTGATTATATAGAAACAGAAACTAATTTTATGATGATAAATGCAGAAAAAGATTCTGATGCAGTATTTAAAGAACTGATGAAAAGAGGAGTAATAGTTCGCTCAGGAAGTGGACTGGGAATGGAAAGCTGGATCAGAGTAACAATTGGCTGTCATGAGGAAAATAAAATACTGATAGAAAAGCTGAAAGAAGTTGTCTAAAAGCCAGGAATAATATTAGAAATATTAATAATAAATGTTAAAAATATCAAAATAATGAAATATAAGCTGACATTAGAAAATGAGAAGTATAACTAGCGATAATCTAAAAGGGGGGTTCTAAATGATTGCAGTTTTAAAATCAGGGGAATCAAAAAAATGCTTTGAAAAAGTTAAAAAGGTTATAAGAGATGCAGATTATGATATTCATGTTTCCAAAGGGGTAGAAAAGACAATTATAGGACTTGTTGGTGACAGAGATAATAGAGAGGATCTGCGAGATAAGCTCCTTACTTTTGACTGTGTAGAAAAAGTAATACTTATTCTGGATCCATATAAACTTGTTGGCTGGGATTTTAAGCCCAAAAAAACAGTGATTGATCTTGGTGATGGAGTAAAAATTGGTGGAGAAGAATTAACTGTAATGGCAGGCCCATGTTCAGTAGAAAGCAGAGAACAGATAATTAAAACAGCGCAGATAGTAAAAAAAGGTGGTGCAAGTATACTGCGGGGTGGAGCATTTAAGCCGAGAACATCACCATATTCTTTTCAGGGATTGGGAGAGGTTGGTCTTAAATACCTGGCAGAAGCCAGAGAAAAAACAGGTCTAAAGATAGTGACAGAATTAATGGATTTAGAACATATTGATCTCCTCAGAGAATATACGGATATCATTCAGATAGGTGCCAGAAATATGCAGAACTACCCCCTTCTCAAAGCAGTAGGAAAACTTGATAAAGCAGTAATGTTGAAACGGGGAATGTCAGCCACAATTAAAGAGTGGCTTCTAGCAGCAGAATACATTATGTCTGAGGGTAATCAGCAGGTGATACTCTGTGAAAGAGGTATTAGAAGTTTTGGTGAAGAAACCAGAAATACCCTGGATTTAAGTTCTATTCCTCTTGTCAAACAGCAGAGTCATCTTCCAATTATTGTTGATCCAAGCCACGGTACAGGAAGATGGCAGCTGGTTACTTCAATGGCCAGGGCAGCAGTAGCTGGAGGAGCAGATGGGCTGATGGTAGAAGTTCATCCTGAACCAGAAAAAGCACTTTCAGATGGTCCACAGTCCCTAAAACCGGAGAATTTTCAACTTTTAATGGAGGAAGTAGCTGTTATTCATCAATCTCTAAAAAGATTTAAAAAGAGAGAAAGGATGAAAAAACATTGAAGGAATTCAGAGAAACAGCAGTTTTAGGTGTTGGACTGATTGGAGGGTCACTTGCTGCAGCTTTTAGAAAAAAATCTATTTCAGAGAAAATTATTGGGATAGATATAGATGAAGAAAATCTGCTCAGGGCAAAAAAAATGAACATTATAGATGAAGGATATACTGAAATAGGTAGCAATCTTAATAATTCTGATTTGATTATACTGGCTGCTCCAATTTTTAATATACTTGGTATTCTGGATAAATTACCTTATTCTAAAGAGACCAGGCAAATAATAATTGATACAGGCAGCACCAAAAAAGAGATTTTAAAAAAAGCTGAAAATAAATTTTCAGGACAGGAAAATAGATTTTTTATTGGTGGACATCCAATGGCCGGCTCGGAAAAATCAGGTGTAAAATTTGCTGATCCAGAACTTTTTGTAGAAGCACCGTTTATATTAACTCCAGCTGCAGATACAGACAGGAAGATAGTAGAAAAAATTAAAAATGTGTTAAAAAAAATTGGCTGCAGAGTCTATATTATAGATGCTGAAGAACATGATAGATGTGCTGCTGTATTAAGTCATCTTCCCCACCTTGTTTCTGCTGTTCTTCTTAATACAGCCTGCAGTGAGAGAGAAAAAGAAAAATTATACAGACTGGCCGGAAGTGGTTTTTATGATATGACAAGAATTGCTGGTGGAAGTCCTGAACTCTGGCAGGATATTTTCTGGACAAATAGAGATAATTTAGAAGATGTGCTGGGAAAATATATTAAAAATCTTGAAAATATAAAAGAAAAGCTTAGTAAAAATGATAAAAACGGAGTTTTTGAGATTTTAAAACAGGGTGCTGAAAATAAAATTTTTGTCAGCAGAGAAGGGAAGGATTGAGATTGTTTAAATACATTACAGCAGGTGAATCACATGGACCCGAAGTTACTGCAGTTATAAAAAGTCTTCCTGCAGGATTAAAAATAGATATCGAAAAAATAAATAATGAATTATTTCGCCGTCAGCAGGGATATGGTCGCGGCGGCCGAATGGAAATAGAGAGCGATAAGGTTAATATAACATCAGGGCTCAGATCAGGTTTAACACTGGGAACACCGCTGACCATGAGGATAGAAAATAAGGACTGGAAAAATTGGCAGAAAGTAATGTCACCTGATGGAAGCAATGAGGATGCAGAAAAGTTGACAAATCCGCGTCCTGGGCATGCAGATCTTCCTGGAGCTTTAAAATATAATTTTAGAGATTTACGTAATATTCTGGAAAGAGCAAGTGCCCGGGAAACAGCAGCCAGAACAGCAGTTGGAGCTGTTGCTAAACAATTTTTGAAAGAAATGAATATTGAAATTTACAGTCATGTTGTTCAGATAGGTAGTATAAAATCTGACAGCTGGGCGGAAATTAAAAAGAAAGAAAAATTTAAAATGGAATCATCTGAAGATAATAATTTGATCTCAGAAAAAATAAAAAAATATTTTAAAAAAGTCGAAAAATCTCCTCTCCGCTGTGGCAGTGAGAATAAAACAGAAGCAATGATAGAACTGATAAATTCCTGGCGGTCAGAGGGAGATTCTGTTGGAGGGATATTTGAAATAATTATAAGAAACATGCCAGTTGGAATTGGAAGCCATGTTCACTGGGATTACAAACTGGATTCTAAACTTGCTGGAGCACTTATGAGTATACAGGCAATTAAAGGTGTAGAAATAGGAACTGGATTTGCTGCAGCAGCCAGACCAGGTTCAAAAGTTCATGATGAAATTTATTATGATAAAGAAAAAGGATTTTACAGAAAAACAAATAATGCAGGTGGAGTAGAAGGGGGAATCAGCAATGGGGAGGAAATTGTTCTCCGGCTGGCGATGAAACCGATTCCCACTCTCGCTAAACCACTGCATACTGCTGATTTAATTACAAAAGAAGAAAGGCAGGCTGCAAAAGAGAGGTCAGATGTATGTGCTGTACCTTCAGCAAGTATAGTGGGAGAAGCAGTATCTGCAGCTGTAATTGCAGAAAGTCTGTGCAAAAAATTTGGCGGAGACAGCATGGAAGAGATCAAAAGGAATTATAACACTTATGTAGACCATCTGTGAATCTTTTCATTTGTACCCGGTACAAAAAATGTAGTGAAATAACTTAAAATCTATGTTTTATCCTGATATAATAAAGAAAGATATTAATAAAGAATAAGAGGGGGAAGATAGATGAGTAAAGAAAGGAAAGGTTATGAAGCAAAAAATGCCTGGCTTGAGATGGGAGAAGACGAAAGAGAAGAGGTATTTGCCTTTAACAGAGGATATGCTGATTTTCTGACAGAAAACAAAACAGAAAGAGAGTTTGCCGGTGCTTCTATTGAGAAGATAAGGAAAGCTGGATTTAAAAATATAGACGAATATAAAGAACTAAAAACAGGAGATAAAGTCTACATGGTTAATCGTTCAAGGGCTTTAATGGCTGCAGTGATAGGGCAAAAAGATCTGCAGGAAGGTTTAAAAATTGTTGGCTCACATATTGATTCACCACGTCTTGATCTAAAACCAAATCCTCTTTATGAAGATGGCGAACTAGCCATGTTTAAAACTCATTATTATGGTGGTGTAAAGAAATATCAGTGGGTTACAATGCCGCTTGCACTGCATGGAGTTGTAGTAAAGGAAGATGGTTCAGAGATAGAATTAAAGATTGGGGAAAAAGAAGATGACCCTATATTTTTTATCAGTGATGTACTGCCACATTTAGGCAAAAAACAGATGGAAAAAAAGATGAGTGAAGGAATAACAGGAGAAAAACTAAATGTGGTTATCGGCAGTATTCCAGTTAATGATGAAGATACAAAAGAAAAGGTAAAAACTGCTTTACTTGATTATCTGGAAAAAGAATATGATATTACAGGTGAAGATTTTGTAAGTGCAGATCTGCAGATTGTTCCGGCATTTAAAACCAGAGATGCTGGATTTGATAGAGGTCTTTTGGCAGGTTATGGACATGATGACCGTGTCTGCAGTTATACAGCTCTTGAGGCAGTTCTTGACATTAATGATCCTAAATATACTGCTGTAGTTTTGCTGATGGATAGAGAAGAAGTTGGCAGTATGGGCAGTACTGGTATGCAGTCACACTTTTTTGAAGATCAGGTAGCAGAAATGGTTAACCTTTACTATGATAATTATAGTGAACTTCTGCTGAGAAGAGTGCTCCAGAATTCTAAGGTTTTATCTGCAGATGTAAATGCAGCCTATGATCCTGATTTTGCAGAAGTATATGCAGAACATAATTCTGCATATTTAGGAAAAGGAGTTGTTATTTCTAAATATACAGGATCTAGAGGAAAATCAGGTGCATCTGAGGCAGGTGCAGAGTTTATGGGAGAAGTAAGAAGCCTGTTTAATGGGGCTGGAGTTTACTGGCAGATAGCAGAGCTTGGTAAAGTAGATGAAGGTGGTGGTGGAACCATAGCCCAGTTTTTGGCAAACTACAACATGGATGTTGTAGACTGTGGTCCTGCTGTTATGTCAATGCACTCACCTTATGAAGTTGTCAGTAAGGCAGATGTTTATCATACCTATCTAGGCTACAGTGTATTTTTAGAAAAATAGTATTATTTTTATGATTGTAACTTACTCAATATATGACATCGGTGCTTTTTCCGGTGTCTTATATTTTTTTAGTTTTATAATAATTTGAGAAAATGTTAATTACTTAACTTTAAAAAATACTATATCGTATATAATGGATATTGCAAATAAAGTTAATCCGGTATTTTTTATGAATAAAACTAGGGAGTGATATTTAATGGCTAAAATTGATCAGGAAGAAAAAAATAAAATTAAAGAACTTTTTCAGGAAAATCTGAAAGATGAAGTTAAATTATATTTTTTCAGCAAAGAAGAAGACTGTCAGTACTGTGAAGATACAGAACAGATTTTAACAGAAATAACAGAGCTGGACAGCAGAGTGACAGTGGAAAAATATATGCTTGATAGTGAAAAGGCAGCAGAAATGAATATAGATCGTGCTCCGGCAACTATTTTGTATGATGCAGATGGTAATGATACTGGAGTACATTTTTACGGTATTCCTTCAGGATATGAATTTACAACACTAATTGAAGATATCTTGGATACTTCAAATAGAGATAGGATCGATCTTTCTGCAGATATAAAAGAGCAGATTAAAGAAATAGATCAGAATGTTCTTATTCAGGTATTTATCACACCTACCTGTCCTTATTGTCCTCGTGCTGTAAGGGTGGCACATCAGATGGCACTGCTGAATCCCAACATTAGAGGAGAAATGGTGGAAGCTATAGAATTCCAGGAATTTTCTTCAAAATATAATGTATCAGGAGTTCCAAAAACAGTTATTAATTTCGGTGCGGCAGAACAGGTTGGAGCAGTACCAGCAAAAACAATACTTAAAAAAATTAAAAAAATACTTGAGCAGGAAGCTGCTGTATAAGTATAGTGACACAATATAATTATCAAGGAGGAAATTTTTAAAATGAGCAAACCAAAAAAAGTAACAGATGGAAATTTCAGCAGAGAGGTATTAAAATCAGATAAACCAGTATTGGTTGATTTCTGGGCAGAATGGTGTGGACCATGTAGAATGGTGGCTCCTGTTGTAGAAGAAATTGCAAAAGAATATAGTGAAGATATTAAAGTATGTAAGCTTAATGTCGACGAAAATCAGTCAACTGCAGCCAGATATGGAATTATGAGTATTCCAACCATGATGATTTTTGAAGATGGAAAAGTTAAAGACAAGCTTGTTGGATATATGCCAAAAGGTAAACTTGTCAGTAAAATTGGCTTAAAATAAATCTTAAATTTTTAGATACAATTGCTTTTCTGGACTTTCCCCATTTTTTATATACTGCTGCAAAAAGGGGAGATACAGGAATATTGAAATTTTTAGTCAATGAATCTTAACGAAATGAAGGAAGAAATAGGGTTGAACTGCAGGATGGAGTGAGCTAATCATGAGTCAGGAGGACTCATTGATTAGTGTGTCCTATTTCACACCCGAATTGAGTTTTAGATAAATCTAAAAATTTCGTTGATGACTAAAGCCCCCTTTTTGCAGCTTGAAAATAAATTTTGGGGAAACTCCTAAATTGCTTTTAAGTTTACAGCTTAAAAATGATAAACTATAAGTAGGATATTAATGTATGGTTTAACATTTAATTAATGGTAAAGAGTGCACTCTCTTTACCGTTTTTTTATGATTAAACCTGTAAAAAATAAAATATTTATGATAAAATAAGGGTTGATGAAAAGAGGAGGGATTTTCTTGCGGCGCTTATTAATAATTTATACACCAGATGATAATATCAAAAAAATGGCAGAGGGATTAAAAAAAGGTGTAGAGGAGGCAGAATTTCAGGTTGTCATGGTCAATACTGCCTATAATAGGACAGGTATCTCATTTGCTCCTTTTAATATAGCAGCTGCTGAAAGTCCTACAAAAGAAATTTTTAGGGGTAAAATAGACAGTTCACTGGCTAAATTTTTTTCACAATTTAAACTAACACCGGGCCAGGAAGCAGCAGCTTTTGCAGCCCCCAGATTTTTTGCTGCTGGCAAAGCCCTTAAAAATGTAATGCCTCTGCTGGAAAAAGAAGGTTGTGCAGTAAAAATTTTTTTTGAAGCTAAAGATTATAAAACTGCAGTAAAGTTTGGAAGAGATCTTAAACTATAAACGGCTTAAGCAGCCACAGTTTATTTTGCTGTGGCTTTTTGAAATTATTAGATAAAATATGGAGTGGAAATATGGAAGAAGAAGTTATAATTAAAATAACGGGCAGGCAGGAGTTTATTCACAATGGCGAAAAAGATAAAATTGAACAGGTAGTGACAGGAAGACTTTTTTTAAAAAATGATAAATATTATCTTATATATAATGATAATTCTCCAGGAGTTGATGGGGCTGAAGCAAAATTAAGGATTGATCTTAAAGCTGAACAGCTTCTTTTAATGAGGGATGATCCTGCCCCATTGAAACAGAAATTTATTGAAGGAGAGATTACAGATGGATATTATGGCAGGGTCGAACAAAAATTTGATATTTCTGTAGATACAGAGAAAATATCACTACAGGCAGATATGAATTCGGGAGAGATAAATGTAGATTACTGCCTTTATTTTAATAGAGAATTAACTTCAGAAAATAAATTATCTATCAGGTACAGAACCGATAATTAGAAACCTGTTGTTTTATGAGGTTCTGATCATTATCTAGAAAATTTGTAAGCTGTGTGATTAATTTTATAAAACTTATTCGATATTCATTCTGAGTAAAATGTTTAATATAATTAAAATTAGCTGCTGGAAAAGATGCAGTATCAATATTTATAAATTATGGGGGAGGTTTTTTGTTTTGGTTAAAAATTTACAGGCAAAAGTTGAGGATAGATTAATAAATCACATTAAAGAAAGTATAGAAAAAGCAGTGAAAAATGGGGAAATAGAGTTGGAAGAGATACCTGAGGTAAATGTTGAGGTTCCAAGAGAAAAAGAACATGGTGATTATGCAACAAATATAGCACTGGCAGCAGCAGGGAAAATTGGTATGAATCCCCGCCAGCTGGCTGAAATTATTGTTAACAATCTTTCTGCACCAGAGGTGGAAGATGTCTCTATTGCTGGCCCTGGCTTTATTAATTTCAAAATGAGCAGCAGATGGCTTTATGATAATCTTGAGCTGATTCAGAAGCTCGGAAAGGATTATGGTAAAGTAGATTATGGTAAAGGAAAAAAGGTGCAGATAGAGTTTGTAAGTGCCAATCCGACCGGACCTCTTCATGTTGGCCACAGCAGGGGTGCAGTTGTGGGTGATGTGCTGGCATCTATACTCAAAACAGCCGGTTTTAAGGTGGAGAAAGAATATTATATAAATGATGCGGGAAATCAAATGGATATAATTGGGAAATCTACTCTTTTGAGGTACAGAGAAATACTCGGTGAAGAGATAGAAATGCCCGAAAATGTTTATGCCGGTGAATATGTAAAAGAAATTGCAGAAGAGTTATATGAAGAATATGGTGACAGCCTTTTAGCAAAAGATGAAAATAAAGCAATAGAAATCTGCCGTGAATTTGCATATAAAAAAATGCTCAAAAATATAAAAAGGGATTTAAAAGAGTTTGGAATAGAATTTGATACCTGGTTTAGTGAAAGAGACCTTCATGATGGTAAAATAAAAAGTGCTGTAGAAATGCTGAGAGACAAAGGATTTATTTATGAAAAAGAAGGGGCACTCTGGTTTAAATCAACTGCTTTTGGTGATGACAAAGATAGAGTAATTATTAAATCAGATAATTCTCCAACCTATCTTGCAGCTGATATAGCATATCATCTTGATAAACTGGAGCGGGGTTTTGATAAACTGATCAATATCTGGGGAGCAGATCACCACGGTTATATTCCCAGAATGAAGGCAGTTATAGAAGCTTTTGGATATGATAGAGATACACTGGAAGTAATAATAGTACAGATGGTAACACTTCTGCGCAGAGGTAAAAAAATGCCTATGTCAAAAAGGGCAGGCAGCTTTGTAACCATGCGTGAGGTAAATAAAGAAGTGGGTACAGATGCAGCACGCTATTATTATATAATGAGAAGTACGGACAGCCACCTTGATTTTGATCTTGAACTGGCAAAAGAAGAATCTACAAATAATCCGGTTTATTATGTACAATATGCACATGCTAGAATTCACAGTATTTTGGAAAATATTCCAGCAGAGTTCAGTGAAGATAAAGCAGATTTATCACTTCTGACAGATCAGACAGAAATAGATCTGATGAAGACACTGGCCTCTTATCCAGAAGAAATTAAGCTAAGCGCAGAAGCAAGACAGCCACATCATATTACAGGTTATGCCTATGACCTGGCAACTGCGTTCCATGGATTCTATAATAACTGCAGGGTTTTAACAGAAGATGAAGAGCTGAGTAAAGCTAGAATTTATCTGGTTAAATCAGCCCGTCAGGTTTTGCGCAATGTGCTAAGTTTGCTGGGAATTACAGCACCCGATCAGATGTAATTTTATTTAGAAATAGAAAAATTTATAATAATAAAATATTCAGGAGGAGATAGATAAAATGACGAAATATATTTTTGTGACAGGAGGCGTAGTTTCTGCTCTGGGCAAAGGGATTACAGCTGCTTCTCTGGGAAGACTGTTAAAAAGCAGAGGTCTGCAGGTCAGTATTCAGAAATTTGATCCCTATATAAATTATGATCCTGGTACAATGAGTCCTTATCAGCATGGAGAAGTTTTTGTTACAGATGATGGAGCAGAAACAGATCTTGATTTAGGGCATTATGAGCGTTTTATTGATGTAAATTTAAGCAAAAACAACAATGTAACAACCGGTAAAATATATGGTTCTGTTATCCAAAAAGAAAGGAGAGGAGATTATCTTGGTGCTACAGTTCAGGTTATTCCTCATATTACAGATGAAATAAAATATAGAATTACACGGGTCGGGGAGGAAACAAATGCAGATGTTGTTATTACAGAGATAGGTGGTACAGTTGGTGATATTGAAAGTTTGCCTTTTCTTGAGGCTATCAGGCAGTTGAGGACTGATTATGGCAAAAATAATATTCTTTATCTTCACTGTACACTTGTACCATATCTTGCTACAGCCGGTGAACTTAAAACAAAACCAACCCAGCACAGTGTAAAAGAACTGAGGAGTATTGGAATTCAGCCTGATATTATTGTCTGTCGTTCTGATAGAGAACTTACACAGGATGTTAAAGATAAGATTTCACTATTTGGCAATGTAGAAAAAGAAGATGTAATTCAGCTTGTTGATGCAGATTATATTTATGAAGTGCCACTTATGCTGGAAGATGAAGGCCTGGCTGATAATGTAATAGGAAAACTAGAAATAGAAGAAAAAGTCCATGCTCCCGAGCTGGAAGATTGGGAAAATCTAATAGAAAAGATTAAAAATCGCTCTGATCAGGTGGAAATAGCAATAGTTGGTAAATATGTTGAACTGCCGGATGCTTATATAAGTATTGCAGAATCGTTTACACATGCAGGTATAGCAAATGACTGCCGGGTTAATATAAAATATGTTTATGCAGAAGATCTGGAAGAAGAAGAAAAGGTAGAAGAAATCTTAAAAGATACAGATGGAATTCTCGTGCCAGGAGGATTTGGTGACAGAGGTATTGAAGGTAAAGTAGCTGCCGTTAAATATGCACGCGAAAATAAAGTGCCCTATTTTGGTATATGTTTGGGTATGCAGTGTGCTGTGATAGAATATGCCAGAAACATTCTTAATCTAGATGATGCCAACAGTTCAGAATTTGATGAAGAAAGCAGTGATCCTGTAATCGATCTTATGCCAGATCAGCATGATATTGAAAATATGGGGGGTACAATGCGTCTGGGCCTTTATCCATGTAAGCTAAAAGAGGGTACAATCAGCAGAAAAGCTTATAGTAATGAGGTAATTTACGAAAGACACCGCCACCGCTATGAGTTTAATAATCAGTACCGAAGTGAAATGAAAAAAAATGGTATAATTTTTTCTGGGCTTTCTCCAGATGAAAAACTGGTTGAAATTATTGAAATTCCCGATCATCCCTGGTTTGTGGGTGTACAGTTCCATCCAGAATTCAAGTCGCGCCCAAATAGACCACATCCTCTTTTTGTAAGTTTTGTAGAGGCTGTTTTAAAAAATAAGTAATTTTTTCCAAGGATTTTTAAGGGATCTGAATAATATTTATAATGAATTTGTTTTTATATAACAAATATATTTGCCTTAGAATAGGCAAAAAGGAGGAGCAGTATGGATAGGGAGTTCGTTAAATGTGAATATGATGAACCTCTGGCAACTATTGTACTTGATCGACCTGAAGTTCTTAATGCATATAATGAGCAGCTGCTTGATGAGCTGTATGATACTTTGGAAGAGGTATTTGCTAACAAAAAGGTTGAAGCTGTTGTTATGACTGGAAGTGGGCATAGAGCTTTTTCTGTTGGAGGAGATATAGATTATCTGGAAACACTTAACAGCAGACAGGCAGAAGAACTTTCTTTAAAAGGGCATAAAATATGTGATTTAATTGAATACAGCAATCAGGTTGTAATTGCTGCAGTTGATGGTTATGCTTTAGGTGGGGGAATGGAGATTACACTTGCCTGTGATTTACGTATTGCGACCACAAGGGCACGCTTTGGGCAGCCAGAAGTGAAGCTGGGAGTTATACCTGGATTTGGGAGTACTCAGCGTCTTCCCCGTCTGATTGGAGTTGCCGAGGCTAAAGAAATGCTCTTTACCGGAAATATTGTTGATGCGACCCTTGCTTATGAACTGGGTTTAATTAATAAGGTAGTTACTCCAAGAACATTAATTCCATCTGCCAGAGAGATGGCTATAGAAATTACTGAGCGCTCTGCCCGTGCAGTATCAATGATAAAAAAAGCTATCAATCATTCTTACATAGATGGGCCAAAAGCCGGCAGCAGCTATGAGACTAAAGCATTCAGCATCTGTTTTGATACACAGGAACACAGAGATCGAATGAAAAAGATTAAAGATATAATTAAAGATGACGACAATTAGCAAGGAGGAGAAAATTTGCTGGCAGAAAAAAGAACCTTTCTTTTTGACCTTGATGGTACTCTTTTAACAATTGAACTTGATAAATTTTTAAAACTTTATTTTAATGCACTGGCAGAGGAATTTTCAAATATAACTTCTTCTCGAGATGAATTTATCAAAATTCTTATGAGTTCTACTGAGAAAATGATCAAGAACAGTGGGGAAAAGAGCAATCAGGAAGTTTTTATGAAAAATTTTTTTGAGAAGATCAAAACTGGCAACAGAGATAAAATAATTTCCCAATTTAATAATTTTTATAAAAATATTTTTCCAGAATTAAAAAAACAGCTTGATATAGATGACAGCACACCACCTCAAATAATAAATTATCTCAAAAGCAGAAATAAAAGACTTGTGCTGGCAACAAATCCAATTTTCCCTCGTGAAGCAGTTGTGGAAAGGCTCAGATGGGCGGGGCTAAAAGAAGGGGATTTTGATTTTATTAGCAGTTATGAAAATATGGAATCTGCCAAGCCAAATCCTAAATATTTTGTGGATTTACTTAATAAAATTGGAGAAAAAGCAGATAAAACTGTAATGATTGGCAATGACATACAGGAAGATATGGCTGCAGCAGAGGTCGGTATTACTACATATATAATAGAAGATTATATTATCGATAGGGGGAGTTCTACCGGGAATCCAGACTGGCGGGGTTCACTAAAGGAATTTTTAGAGATGCTTAAAAAGGAGTTATAGAAGTTAATCACTAGAAAACCTTACGGGCTTGCCCTTACGGATGAATAGTGCTTAATTATGAAGTAATATTTTTAAACTTATATATAAATTTTAAAATGCAGACGGTTAATAGGGATAATCTCTCATTTGCAGTGGGAGATTATTTTAATTTAGTGGGAAATTATATAACTTCAGCAGAAAACAGGAAATAATTTTGATATAAAATAGATTATTTTTTTGATTGAATAATTCTAAACATATATCAGTTAATTGATATTTTATTTTTAAATTTATCGCTTTTAGTATACAAAATATAAATGAAAAAAGGATTTTTTTATGTAATGAAGAATAGTTAGATTAAGGAGGTGAATACCTGGTCGTAAATATTGCAGGCCGGGATTAAAAATGTTACTAGAACTGTCCACCACAATTGCTGTAAGCTGTTCTGCCTGTGGGCGCCTGAGTACAGACGAAATTAATATATTTCAGCTGTCAGGTGGTACAGTCCACCAGTTAAAATGCAGCAGCTGTGGAGCAAAAAAAGTGTCTATAAAGAGAACAAAAAAAGGATATATTCAGATAGACTATTTTTGTCTGCTCTGCAGTAGTATACATAAAAAAATAGTTTCACCAAAAAAATTCTGGCATTCAGATCGAGTTACTCCTCTGCTGTGTAAGGAGACTGGATTAAACCTTGGATATTTTGGATCAACAGAAATGATAAAATCAGAACTTCAGCGGCAGAAGGAAGAGCTTAATATGATGGCTGATGAACTTGGTTTTGAAGATTTTGTTAATCCAGAATTGATGCTGGAAGTATTAGATTATCTGCATGATATTGCTGCAGAGGGGAGATTAAATTGTGAATGTGGCAGTCATGATATTAATATAGAATTATTTAATGATCGACTTGAACTGAGATGTAATAATTGTGAGGCATATATTGACATTTCTGTTAAGACAAGAGATGATTTAACAGAGCTAAAAAAAGAGGGAAGAGTGCATCTGCATTCTTTAAAGGGGAAACCTCATAATTCGAGAGATCCCTGGATAAATATTTGATTGAGGAGGAAAATATTTTATGAATCTAGTACCAATGGCAGAAATACTTAATGATGCACATAAAAAAGGATATGCAGTAGGTGGCTTTAATATTAATAACCTGGAATTTCTTCAGGGAATAGTTTGGGCTGCTGAAGAACTTAATTCACCATTGATACTTCAGGCAAGCGAAGGTGCAATTAGATATATGGGAATGGATTATGTTGCTGGGATGGTAGATGCAGCAGTTAAAAATACCAGTATTCCTGTGGCACTTCATCTTGATCACGGCAGCAGTTTCGAAAAAGTAATGCAGTGTATAAGGAACGGGTTTTCTTCAGTGATGATAGATGCTTCTAAACTGACCTTTGCAGAAAATATTGAACTGACAAAAAAAGTTGTAGAAGCTGCACATTCGGTTGGTGTCAGTATTGAAGCTGAACTGGGGACAATTGGTGGTACAGAAGATGACCACAAAGTTGAAGGAAAAGATGCAATGTACACTGATCCAGAACAGGCTAAAGAATTTGTTGATGCTACAGGTGTAGATGCCCTTGCAGTTGCAATTGGGACAGCACATGGTGTATATAAAGGAGAGCCTGAACTCGATTTTGAAAGACTCGATACAATTAAAAAACTTATCGATATGCCTGTTGTTTTACACGGTGCTTCTGGTATTTCAGCTGCTGATTTAAAAAAGGGAGTAGAATTAGGTGTTAACAAAGTTAATGTTAATACTGATTTTCAGCAGGTATTTACTGCAAAAATAAAAGAGCTTTTTGCTGATGATTCTGATCTCTATGACCCCCGTAAATACTGTGGACCTGGTCGGGATGCCATTAAAGAAAAAGTTAAAGAAAAAATTATGATTTTAGGAAGTAGTGATAGAGCATAATTTATAATTTTAATCTATAAGTGGGGGATTCCTTAATTTAGGAATTCCTCTCTTTTTGTTTGTGAAATTGTACGAAAGGAGCAAAAATTGACACAGATATGGCTGGAATTTTGTTTAATGGCATTACTCATAATAATATCCGGAACATATTTATCTCGATATGGTGATATAATTGCAGATAAGACAGGGCTTGGTCAGGCATTTATTGGAGGTGTTTTGATTGCAATGGCCACCTCACTACCTGAGATGGTCACAAGTATTACCTCTGCAGTTGTTGGTGCGCCAGATATAGCTGTTGGGAATGCTTTTGGAAGCAATACTTTTAATCTCATGATCCTCGCTTTTTCCGACCTTCTTCAGGGCCCTGGACCTCTTTTATTGAGGGTAAACTACAGCCACATTCTTTCGGGCCTGTTTGGTATTCTTCTTTCTGTAATTGTAGTTTTTAGTTTAATTGTTTCTCATTTTATGAACCTGGATTTAAGCATATTTGGAGTTGGAATTGACAGTATAATTTTGCTGTCAGTTTACATTTTTGGGATGAGATTAATATACAGATATGAGAAGAAAAATCCGCTTGATAAAGAAGATGAAGTAAGAGAAGATCTCCATTCAGATTTTACTTTAAATAGAGCATTGATTGGATTTGGTATATGTGCACTAATTATTGTGCTCAGCGGAATAAGGCTTACAGTAACAGCAAATTTAATTGCTGATATGACAGGTATTGATCAGAGCTTTATCGGTTCCATCCTTGTTGCAGCAGCTACTTCTCTGCCGGAACTGGTTGCTTCAATTTCGGCAATTAAACTTAATGCATATAATATGGCAGTGGGAAATGTTTTTGGGAGCAATATTTTCAATATGACCGTAATTTTTTTTGCAGATTTATTTTATCGAGACGGAATACTGCTGGCAGATGCTAAGATAGTGCATATCATTACAGCTATGGTTGGAATTTCTATGTCAGCAATAATACTAATTGGTTTGTTTTACCGCTCACGCCGCTCGCTATTTTTTCTGGGCTGGGATTCAATATTTGTCAGCATTATTTATTTTATCGGAGTTTATCTTCTTTTTCAGCTTGGACTTTCAGTATAATATTAATTTATATCAGTTATGCAGTTTATTTTAACTTTTTAATAAAGGAAAGGTGGTCTTAAATGTGTTAAATATTAGTGAACTTGAGAAAAAAACAATTACCGAACTACACAAGATAGCAAAAGATATGGATGTTTCTGGTTATTCACAGATGCGTAAAAAAGATCTCATATTTGCTATTTTAAAGAAAGGAACAGAAAAAGGAGGGCATATCTTTGCCGAAGGTGTGCTTGAGATAATAGCAAATGAAGGGTATGGATTTCTCCGTCCATCAAAATACATTCCTTCCAGTGATGATATTTATATATCAGCTTCACAAATTCGCCGTTTTGATTTGAGAACCGGTGATGTTGTATCAGGGCAGGTGAGGGAACCTAAAGATAACGAAAAATATTTTGCAATGCTTAGAATTGAAGCTGTCAACTATCAGGATCCAGAAAAGGCCAGAGATAGAGCCTATTTTGAAGATCTTACTCCGCTCTATCCTGAAGAAAGATTTAAACTTGAATATCATAAAAATGAAAAATCGTCAAGACTTATAGACCTAATTTCGCCTATCGGGAAAGGCCAGAGAGGTCTTGTTGTTTCACCACCGAAAGCTGGGAAAACAGTTCTTCTAAAAAAAATTGCCAACAGTATACGCCACAACTATCCGGAAACAAAAATGATGATTCTGCTGATTGATGAAAGGCCGGAAGAAGTTACAGATATGCGCCGTTCAGTAGACGCAGAAGTTATTAGTTCAACTTTTGATGAGCCGCCGGAAGAGCATATACAGGTGGCAGAGCTTGTTTTAGAAAAAGCAAAAAGACTTGTTGAACATAAATATGATGTTGTAATACTCCTGGATAGTATTACAAGACTGGCTAGAGCAGCAAATGTTACCATTCCTCCGAGCGGCAGAACCCTTTCTGGCGGTCTTGATCCTACGGCAATGCATTTTCCAAAAAAGTTTTTTGGTGGTGGAAGAAATATAGAAGAAGGTGGGAGCCTTACAATTATAGCTACCGCACTGATTGATACAGGGAGCAGAATGGATGATGTTATTTATGAAGAATTTAAAGGCACAGGTAATATGGAGCTTCACCTGAGCAGGCGTCTGGCAGAAAAGAGAATTTTCCCTGCTGTTGATATTAATCGTTCGGGAACCAGGAAAGAAGAAATGCTGATGAGTAAAGAAGAGCTGGAAGTGATCTGGAAGCTGAGGCAGTATATAAGTAATATGAATGAATATGACATTATGGAAACGATTTTAAAACAGATGAACAATACAGAAAATAATAAAGAGCTTCTGCAGGCGCTGCAGAAAATATTGAAAAATTAAAAAAACAGGTCATATCTGTTCAGCGAAAGATATGACCTGTTTTAAGTTGGAATATTTTTAATATATGGAATTCAATAATTGATATTTAAATAGTTTAAATTATAAGCTCAACAATAAGAGCTGTAAAACCTACTATTGTGCCGCTTATAAGTGTATAACCCAGGCAGCGCTTTATTATCTCTCCTTCTTTCCCGTGTATACCTACCACGGAAGTTCCCAGCAGTATCTTTGCCGGGGCAATCGCTGATCCCAGTGATCCACCTACTGATTGTGTTGATGCAATAATGTTTTGAGAAAAGCCAAGTAAATCAGCAGTATTTATCTGAAAAGCACCAAACAGTACATTGGAACTTGTATTACTTCCGGTTAAAAATGCTCCCAATATTCCAATTAAAGGAGAAAACAGTGGGAATAGTGGTCCACTCACTTTCGCCATACCGCGTGCAAAAGTAAATATCATGCCAGAATCATTCATAATCAGTGCAAGAACCATAAGCAGGAATACGGTCAAAACAGATGATTTTGCCTTCTGGAAGCTGCGGCTAAAAACACTTGATATATATTCTACTTTAAATTGATTTTTTGCAAAATACATTATCCCACCACTAATTGATGCCAGAAGCAAAAAGAAAATCGGATGTGAAAAAAGATGGATTCCCGAATAATTGATTTCTTCTGCAACTTCATAGCCCAGTCCTGTTGTAAAAGCAGGAAATGAAAGAGCAAAACTTATATCAGGCAGAATATTTTTAATAAACGGCAGTTGGAAAATAAGAACCGATCCTATGAGAACAATGTAGGGAAATAGTGCGGTAATTAGTGACATACCGCCATTTTTAAATGATATAAAATCTTCAAAAGACATTTTGGAGTTTTTAAATAATATGAATAAAAAATATGTACTTCCAATAAGGCCGGCCAGCAGTGATCCAACATGCGCAAAATTTCCGGCAGCCGCACCCAGCTGAGCAGCAGACATTAGTAAACTCATCGGCAGAATATATTTAAAATTTTTCTTAACTTCTTTTATACCACCGTAAATATGAGCTACAGCCAATCCTGTTGTAAAAACAGGTATAAAGAAAAATGAAGCAAGGATTACACCAAGTTTAACAGCTTCGAGACCTGTAACAAGCTGGAGAGCAAAGAAAGAAGATCCCATAGAACCAAAACTTATGGACCAGGAATGGCCGACAAGAACAGCAGTAATTGCTGTTAAAGGATTAAATCCAATTCCAATCAGTAGGGCACCGACAATGGCAATTGGCACTCCAAATCCTGTTACACCCTGAATAAAACCGGAAAATGCCCAGCTTAAACCTAAAAATTGGAGAGATCTGTTGCCGCCGAGATTTTTCATAAACTTCTTAATTGTTTCAAAACCACCAGAAATATCAACTATATTGAAGAGAAAAACAGCTCCAATTATAATTAATATTACATAAAGGCTTAAAGAAGTACCTTTACCTGCTGCAATAAGCAGCTGTTTAAAGCTCAACTTAAATATAAATACGGAAAATATTACTGTGAGTACAAGACTTATTAGTGCTGACTTTCTCGAATTAAGTTTAAGATAGGACATTAAAAAAAGTAAAACTATGATAGGTAATGCTGCGGTTAACCACATAAAAAAATTAAATTTCATTGTTTATTCCTCCTATTAAATTCTCTACTACTTTTTTAAATAAGTACAGCCAATATACACCTAAAACATTATACCATAATACTGTGGTAAGTTAAAAATAAATTCTACTAAACTACTTTTTTAATCTGCTTGCATAGCCAGTTTAGCTGTGTTATAATATGTTTTAGTTTAAGAATAGGCTGTAAAGCCAACAGTAAATAGAGACTTTTTTGCTGGTATTTTATAAAATTAGCATATAAGAGAGGTGATATAGATGCGTGAAGGAATCCACCCGGAAGTTAAGGAAACAACAGTAACCTGTGCCTGCGGCGAGGTTTATCATACAAAATCTACCAAAGAAGATATTCGGGTTGAAGTATGTTCCAGCTGTCATCCATTCTATACAGGTAAACAGCGTAAAGCCAAAAAAGGTGGTCGTGTCGAAAGATTCAATAAAAAATATGGAATTTCAGAAGAAGATTCTGAATAAATCCAATTGGAAATCATTTTACTTTCTGCTGCAGGGCTTAGATGCTCTGCTTTTTTTTTAGATAAATTGTCATAATTAAATAATACTGCAGAGAGGATGAGAAGATGTACAAAATTACTAACAGCGGCTGGATTGAAGTGATCACTGGTCCAATGTACTGTGGAAAAAGCGAAGAATTAATAAGAAGGATCAAACGAATTAAAATAGCCCAACAGCAGGTAAAGGTTTTTAAGCCTGCTTTGGATGACAGATATAGCAGAAAAAATGTTGTTTCACACAGTGGGCACAGTATTCAGGCAGTTCCAGTAGATCATCCTGAAGAAATTTTTAAAAAGATAGACAGTTCTTCAGATGCTGTTGCTGTAGACGAAGCCCAGTTTTTTCATAAAGATCTCATTGAAATATGTGAAAAAATGGCTGATATGGGAATGAGAGTGATAATTGCTGGTTTGGACAGAGATTTTAGAGGTGAACCATTTGGGCCTATGCCTGAACTGCTGGCCAGGGCAGAATATGTAGATAAACTTCACGCTATCTGTATTAAATGTGGAGAACCTGCCAGTAGAACTCAGCGGCTGATAGATGGCAGACCGGCTTCATATGATGACCCGGTAATTTTTGTTGGCGCAGAAGAAGTTTATGAAGCACGCTGCCGCAGCTGTCATGAAGTCAGGAGGAGATGAATATAATGTTTGATTTACAGAGAAAGCTCGATGAGCTGGAAAATAAATATAAGGATTTAAATAAAAAGCTAAGTGATCCGAAAGTGATTAGTGATAGTAATAAATATCAGAAACTGCTGAAAAAGCATGCGAAAATGAAGCAAATAGTTGAAAAATATAGAGAATACAAAAAAGCTCTGAATGGACTTGAAGAAGCAGAAGAAATGCTCGAATTGGCAGATGATGAAGAAATAAAAGAACTGGCAGAGATGGAAATAGATGAACTGCAGCCGGTAAAAGAAAAGCTGGAAGAAGAGCTGCCTATAATGCTGCTTCCCGATGATCCAAATGATGAAAAAAATGTTATAGTTGAGATTAGAGCCGGAGCAGGTGGAGATGAGGCAGCACTGTTTGCAGCAGACCTTTACAGAATGTATTCCAAATATGCTGAATCACAGGGCTGGAAGGTAGAAGTTATGAGTGCAAATGCTTCCGGAATTGGAGGCTATAAAGAAATAATTTTTACCATTGAAGGTGAAGATATATATAAAAAGCTTAAATATGAAAGTGGAGTTCACAGAGTTCAGAGGGTTCCATCAACAGAATCAAGCGGCAGGATTCATACATCGACAGCAACTGTAGCTGTACTTCCAGAAGCGGAAGAAGTTGATGTAGATATAGATCCAAATGATCTCAGAATAGATGTTTACAGATCAAGCGGACCTGGTGGGCAGAGTGTAAACACCACAGATTCAGCTGTTAGAATTACTCACGAACCTACAGGTTTAACTGTCTCCTGTCAGGACGAAAAATCTCAGCACAAAAATAAAGCAAAGGCTATGCGCATACTGCGGGCCAGACTGCAGGAAAAAATGGAACGGGAAAAACAGGCAAAACGAGATGAGGCAAGAAAGTCTCAGGTAGGTTCGGGAGACAGAAGTGAAAAAATACGCACCTATAACTTTCCTCAGGGAAGGGTTAGTGACCACAGGATTAATCTAACTGTTCATCAGCTAGATAAAATTCTTGATGGGGAACTTTCACAGGTTATTGATCCACTTATTGAGGAGGATAATCTTAAACGTCTGGAGAAGATTTAATCGTGAATATTAAAGAATTACTTTCTAAAACTGATAATTTTTTCAATAAAGTTGGACTTGATTCACCAAGACTCGATGCCGAAGTTCTTCTGGCAGATCTCCTGGATATGGAGCGGATAAAACTTTATGTAAATTTTGATTACCCCCTTAGCTCTCAAGAACTGAAAGAATATAGAGAAAGAGTTAAACAGCGGGCAAAAAGAATACCGGTAGCTTATATAACGGGAAAAAAAGAATTTATGTCTATGAAATTTTATGTTGAACCTGGTGTGCTGATTCCCAGGCCGGAAACTGAACTTCTGGTAGAAAAAGTTATTGATTTTTGTAAAGAAAATAAATTAAAAAGTGCAAATATTGTCGATATTGGAACCGGGAGTGGAGCTGTTGCCATCAGTCTGGCAAAATATGTGAAAGATGCTTGTACAGTAGGGGTAGATATATCCCAAAAATCTGTAGAAGTAGCCAGAAAAAATTTGGCTGAACACTCTCTTGAAGAAAGAGTCAGTATTGTAAGGGGCAGTCTTCTGGAACAATTTATAAAGAGAGATATCAATAATGTTGATATAATTGTATCCAATCCTCCATATATAAAAGATGAAGATATGGCCAGTCTACCGCCAGAAGTGAAAAAAGAGCCCACATCTGCACTTGCTGGTGGTAAAGAAGGCCTGGATTATTATAAAAAAATAATTCCACAGGCTGAAAAAGTATTAAAAAAAGATGGACATATATTTTTCGAAATTGGTGATGGACAGGCTGAAGATGTTCTGTCATTTTTTGGAGAAAGATGGGAAGAAGAAAAAATGTATAAAGATTATTCCGGTAGAGAAAGGATAATTAGTGCCAGATTTGTAGGATAAAAAGTTTAAAGACAGCTGAAATATCTTAAAAACAGTTAAAAAGTTATTAGGCAAATAAAAGTCTAAAGAATAAGTGAATATAATAATTTAAGATGATATTTCAAACGAGATTTTAATATTAAAAGCTGATTTCAAGCAAAAATGGAGATATAAAGATGTATAATACTAAAATATTAAAAATCGAAAACACAATAATGCAAAAAACCAGCATTGAACTAGCTGCAGAAAGTAAAGTAATTCAAAAAGCTGCCGAATATATCAAAAGGGGAGAATTAGCAGCATTTCCAACTGAAACAGTTTATGGTCTTGGTGCAGATGCACTTAATTCTAATGCAGTAAAGAAAATTTTTGCAGCTAAAGGCAGACCACAGGATAATCCGCTGATTGTTCATGTGGCAGATTTAAAACAGCTAAAACAGATTATTAAAGGTGAACTGTCAGAAGTTTCGCGAAAGCTTATCAATAAATACTGGCCTGGCCCACTTACCCTGATTTTTCAGAAAAGCAGCACTTTACCTGATAGAACAACTGCTGGTCTTGATACTGTTGCGGTAAGAATGCCTGATAACAAAATTGCGCTGGCTCTAATAAAAGCAGCTTCTCTGCCGATTGCTGCTCCAAGTGCAAATACTTCCGGTTATCCAAGCCCCACAGAGGCTGAACATGTCTATAATGATTTGAACGGGAAAATTCCAGTTATTATTGATGGTGGACCCTGCCGTGTTGGTTTAGAATCTACTGTGCTGGACATTCGTGGAGAGAAACCAGTTATACTGCGTCCGGGTGGAATCACCAGAGAAGATCTTAGTAAATTTTTAGATGTTGAGATTGAGAGAATGGATGTGGCAATAAAAGAAGAGCAGAAGGTTCTTTCACCTGGTATGAAATACAGGCATTATTCACCTGCTAAACCTGTGTTTTTATTCAATGAGGAAAGTTTTTCGGTGATGGTAAAAAGATCTAAAAATATTAGAGCAGCTGTCATAACAGCTGAAGAAACAAAAATACCATCCGCACTTCAAAAAAGATGGAAAATATTAAAAGTTTTTTCACGCAAAAATCCTGAAATGCTTGCCCAAAAATTATTTTCACTTCTGCGCTGTTTGGATGAAGATAAAAATATCGAAGAAATATATGTAGAAAAGGTCAGCAGTAGAGGTATTGGAGAAGCAGTTATGAACAGAATTAAAAAAGCTGCTTTAGATGATGATCTTATTCCAGGGAGGTGAAGATCATTAAAAATATTCTTTTTGTGTGTACAGGGAATACCTGCCGCAGCCCGATAGCAGAATATATTTTCAGAGAATTTATAAAAGATAGGGGTTTGGAAGATAAGTGGAATATACAGTCTGCCGGTGTATCTGCAGTTAACGGAAGCAAAATCAATGAAAAGGCAAAAACTGTTATGGATGAGATTTCAATAGATACATCAGACCACCGCTCAAAAAATATTAAAGATATTGATCTGGACAGGCAGAATTTGATCCTAACGATGACCCGCAAACACAGCCGAGTTCTGATACTAAACTATCCTACCTGTGCGGATAATACCTTTACATTAAAAGAATATACAGGCTCAGAAACTGAAAAAGATATCAGTGATCCTTTTGGACGTTCGGTTGATTTTTATAGAGAAACAAGAAAAGAAATAGAAGTTGAATTAAAAAAATTATTAAAAATGATAGATAAATTTGATAACTATGAGAAGGAAAAGAAGCAGTAAAAGAGAATAATTTATAATGAGAGAGTTTAAATTGAATTAATTTTATCAACGCATAAAACAAAAATATAATTTACAGGAAGGGGATTTTAATTTGGGCAGAGTACATGTTGTAGATCACCCATTAATTCAGCACAAGTTAACTTTAATTCGTGATAAAAATACGGGACCTAAGGAATTTAGAGAGCTGGTAGATGAAGTTGCGACACTGATGGCATATGAAGTAACAAGAGATTTGCCTCTGGAAAAAATAGAAGTTGAAACACCAATTAAGAAACAAAAATTCAATATGATTTCTGGTAAAAAAATAGGGATTGTTCCAATATTGAGGGCAGGTTTGGGTATGCTGGATGGTATATTAAAATTAATTCCAGCTGCAAAAGTTGGTCATATTGGACTTTATCGCGATCCAGATACTCTGGAAGCAGTCGAATATTACTGTAAATTACCCACTGATGTTGAAGAAAGAGAACTTATAATAGTTGACCCTATGCTTGCTACAGGTGTTTCTGCTATGACAGCTATCAAATTTATTAAAGAAAGAGCCCCCAGAAATATAAAGCTGATGGTTTTAATAGCAGCTCCAGAAGGAATCAAAAAAATTCAGGATGCGCATCCTGATATAGATATCTGGACAGCAGCTATAGATGAAAAATTAAATGATCATGCTTACATAGTGCCAGGACTTGGAGATGCTGGAGACCGCCTTTATGGTACAAAATAACTGCTGCCACTTGTGCCACTTGTACCGGGTACGAAAAGGCCTTTTCGTACCCGGTACCAACTAAGGCGATATGTACCCGGTACCAACTACGGTACCAACTGAAAAACTGGAGGTAGAGTGATTTGTTTTATTTTTCTGCACTTCTCATCAGCTTAATACTGTCCTTTATTTTTACACCACTTGTTATAAAGTTTGCCCCTGTGGCAGGATTTATAGACAAACCCGGGCAGAGAAAAATAAACAGAAGAGCGGTTCCGACTGCAGGTGGAATTGCAATTTATCTTTCTTTTATTATTACTCTGCTACTATTTATGCCTTTAAACAGGACTATTGAAGGTATAATTATTGGTGGAACTTTAATACTTATTTTGGGGTTAATAGATGATAAATATGAACTATCTGCTCTGGTTAAGTTTACAGGCCAGATTGCAGCTGCATCTATTCTTCTTTTTTATGGTGTGGAAATAGAGTTTATTACAAATCCCTTTGGAGGGCTGCTTTTTCTGGGGATTTATTCAGCACCTTTTACAATTTTCTGGATTGTCAGCATAACAAATACTATCAATCTTATAGATGGACTGGATGGTCTGGCGGCAGGTGTATCTGTAATTGCTGTTTTTACACTTTTTGCTGTTGGACTGCAGGAAAATCAGCTTACAGCTTCTATGCTGGCTGTAATAATGGCCGGAAGCTGTCTTGGTTTTTTGAAATATAACTTTAATCCGGCTCGTATTTTTATGGGTGATACAGGAGCCATGTTTACCGGATATATTATTGCTGCAATATCAATCACCGGTGCCTTAAAAAGTGCAGCAGCAGTTACCGTTTTTGTTCCAGTTTTAGCTTTAGGTGTACCTATATTTGATACAGCTTTTGCTATCATTAGGCGTCTTTTTAACAAAAAACCGATTGGAGAAGCAGACCACGGACATATACATCACAGGCTGCTTGCCATAGGACTTAATCAAAAACAGGCTGTGCTGTCTGTTTACTTAATTAGTATAATTCTTGGTATAGTTGCACTAATAGTCAATGGATCCAATTTTGAGAATGCTTTAATTATTATTGCTGCAGTTATTGCTGCAGTTATATATGGTGCCCGCAGGTTGGGAATTTTTTCTGTGGAAATGCCCGTAGATGGGAAATCATTAGAAGACAGCTGTTAAAAATGTTATCGTTTAACAGATAATTTTTAATAACGGTAATACAATAAAAAGGAGTTTTTCCATTTTTCAACTTTAAAATAGATTAAAACTGTTTTAGTATCTTAGAGTTAATTAGTAAAACATAAAGGGAGTTAATTTCAAATAAGGGAAAAAAATAGTTAATTTTTTCACAAATATTGTTTGCAAGTTGTTTTTTTATGTAATACAATATTAAAAAAGGTTAGATAATTATGAAACAGGAAGACTGGCGTCGTATAATTAAAGCAATGTCTCTTTTGACACAGGTTGGATTGATGATTGTTGTTTCAGCCGGAATTGGTTTTGGTATTGGATATTTTATCGATTATCTAATTGGATTTGAACTTTTATTTAAATTAGCAGGGCTGATTACAGGAGTTATTGCCGGGTTTTATGCAGTTTATAAACTGATTTTAAATACATTAGATTGAATATTCAGCATTACAACATTAAATTTTTTAATTTTTAGTTAATTAATTTGAAAGGAGGCGCTGATTTTGAATCCAGGACCACAGATAAAATTTTACCTTTTCAATAAGGAATATCTGCCTGTTACAGATACTTTGATAGTTGGTTGGGTATCGGTAATTTTAATTTTGATACTGGCAAAATATTTAACTTCAAATTTAAAAATGAGGCCGGAAGGAAAACAAAATGTTGCCGAGATGATAATTGAACTCATCTACGATCAGATTGAACCTATGCTTCCAAATGAAGGATGGAGGTTTTTACCTTTTATAGCCACAATATTTATTTATGTTGGTTTCAGTAATTTAATTGGTCTGGTACCAGGGGTTACGAGTCCAACAGGTGATTTGAATACAACATTAGGTCTTGCCTTAGTGGTTTTTATAGTGGTTCAATTAGAAGGAATGAGAGAGCATGGAGTGTGGGGATATATAAAAAGTTTTGCCGAGCCTGTTATTTTTCTACTTCCTATCAATGTTATTGGTGAACTTGCAAAACCTATTTCTCACTCATTCCGTCTTTTTGGGAATATTGTTGGTGGGGGAATAATAATGACATTGATTTATCAAGCAGCACCGGCACTTGTACCTGTTCCACTACATGCCTGGTTTGATTTTTTTGTTGGTATGATACAGGCACTTATTTTTGGTATGGTAGCAATTGCTTATATTTCTGTTGCTAAATCTTAATTTGTTTTTTGCGAAAGGAGGCTTTTCTTTATGATAGAGTTTTCTCCAGAAGTAATCAGAACAGTAATACGTACTGCTTCATTAATTGGTGCAGGAGCAGCTTTAATAGCAGGAGTTGGTCCCGGGATCGGTATGGGATATGCTGCTGGTAAGGCGACCTCTGCGGTAAGACGGCAGCCTCAGGCCAGAGGCGCTATAATTACAACAATGCTTTTAGGACAGATTATATCCGGTTCAACCGGTATATATTCACTTGTAATCGCTATTTTTCTTGTTTTTAATACTTAAGGGGAGTTTTGCTGATGAAAGAAATCCAGGATCCGGTTAAAATGCAGAAAGAAATTATCAAAAAGACCTACTTAATTTCACTGTTTCCTATTATTTCATCACTTATTGCAGGATCATTTGATGTTTTTCTTGGATTTATATTTGGACTCATTATCAGCACACTTCTTTTGAGAATTAAATATAATAATATCCGCAGGGCACTTGATATGAACATGGAAAAAGCAGAAAAATTTATCAGAAACAGATATTTTATTGAATATGCCCTGTATTTTATAGTTCTTTTTACATCTGCAAGAAATACTAGAATTAATTTTCTGGCTGCAGCTGTGGGATTATTTATGATGAAATTTACTGTTGTTTTGTGGTCTGTCATTGATTTATTTAAGGATACTTTTCAAAGTAAAATTGATGAGTATAAATAATATTTTTGTTTTTTAATATTGAAAGGAGGAAATTATAATGGTAGAATTTTCACCACAAGTAGCTGAAACTATTATTAGAGCAGCAGCTCTGCTCGGAGCAGGTTTTGCAATGATTGCAGGTATTGGTCCAGGTGTTGGTCAGGGATATGCTGCTGGAAAAGCTGTTGAATCTGTAGCAAGAGATCCTGAAGCAAGAGGTAATATTATTACTACTATGCTTCTTGGTCAGGCAGTTGCTGAGTCAACAGGTATCTATTCTCTGGTTATAGCTATTGTTTTGATCTTTACTATATAAGTCTGTGTTTAAGTCGGGAGATTTTTCTCCTGACTTTCTGGTATTATTTTAAAGCACAGAATAATTAAGATCAGAACCAAATTTCCCACCGAATAGGTGGGATGAGAATATAATTACCTAGATGTTTAGGTTTTATAATATATGAACTTAGGTTCAGGAGGTGAATGTACTCTTGGTTAATATTAATGCTACCATGTTTTGGGAAGTATTAAACTTCTTTATATTACTTTTTTTATTAAGAAGATTTCTTTATACACCCATTAAAGATATGCTGGACAGTCGAGCTGCACAGATTAATGGTGATTTAGATGAAGCAGAAAAAATGAAATCTGAAGCTGCAGATCTTAAGGCCCAGTATGAGCAAAAATTGAAAGATGCTAGAAGTGAAGCTCAGAAAATTATTGATAATGCAGAAACCAGGGCTAATAAACGAGCCAAAAACATTATAAAAGAAGCAGAAGAGAAAGCAGAAAAAGTAAAAGAGAAAAAGATGGAAGAAATAGAACAGATGCGCAAAGAAACTATGGCTGAAATGAGGAATAAAATTGCTTCGTTTACAGTTCTTGCTGCCGGCCAGCTGATCCAGGAGCAGCTGGATGAAGAAAAACACGAAGTGATGATAAATCAATTTATAGATGAATTAGATAGTGATAAGCTGGGTGAAATTAAATGAAAAATGAAATAGCATCTAAATACAGCAGAGCATTTTTTTCTCTGGGGAAAGAAAAAGATAAATTAACAAAATTTCGTGAAAATCTAAATTCTTTCTGGGAAACTGTGGAGAAAAATGAAGATTTAAAAGAAGTTTTGTTTCATAAAAGAATTTTACCTGAAGATAAAAAAACTATAATAGAAAAAATATTTAAAGATCAAATAGAGGCAGAAGTACTTAACTTTATATTTATTTTAATTGATAAACGCAGGGAATACAGTTTTGAAAGTATTTATAAAGAATTTAATAAACTTGTTGATAAAGAAGAAAAAATCCTGCATGTTGAAGTAAGTACTGCTGTAGAAATGAGCCAGAAAAGCCGGGAAAAATTGAAGGCGAAACTGGACGAAATGTTAGATTATACAATTATAATTAACAGCAGGGTGAATCCTGATATTATTGGTGGCCTGGTAATGAAGATTGAAGATTACATAATTGATGGCAGTATCAGGTATCACCTGGACAAGCTACATGAAAATCTTAAAATGATACCAGTAAGTAAGTTAGGGGTGAATTAATTTGAAATTGAGACCTGAAGAAATTAGTTCTATCATAAAAAAAGAGATAGAAAATTATGGAAAAAAAATAGAGTCTGTAGGTGTTGGTACTGTTCTCGATGTTGGGGATGGTATTGCACATGTATATGGACTTGATGATGCCATGTCTGGAGAACTTCTCGAATTTCCAAATGGTGTCTTTGGTATGGCACTTAACCTTGAAGAAGATAATATTGGTGTTGTTCTTCTAGGGGATGAAAAGAAAGTTGAAGAAGGTGATGATGTAAAGAGAACCGGACGTGTTGTAGAGGTTCCAGTTGGAGAAAGCCTATTGGGAAGAGTAGTGAATCCACTTGGACAGCCGCTTGATGGTAAAGGATCAATTGAAAGTGATAAATACAGACCTGTTGAATCAGAGGCACCCGGTGTTGTTGAAAGACAGCCGGTGGAAGTACCTCTACAGACTGGATTAAAAGCTATTGATTCAATGACACCAATCGGCAGAGGTCAGCGCGAATTAATTATTGGTGACCGACAGACTGGAAAAACAGCGATCGGTATAGATACAATTATAAATCAGAAAGATAATGATGTAATATGTATATATGTTGCTATTGGTCAGAAGAACTCTACAGTAGCACAGCTAACTGAAAGATTAAAAGAAGAAGGAGCAATGGATTACACTATAGTAGTTTCTGCTACTGCCAGTGAACCAGCTCCGATCAGATATATTGCTCCATATGCCGGCTGTGCAATGGGAGAATATTTTATGTATGAGCAGGATAGAGATGTTCTTGTCATATATGATGATCTTTCCAAACATGCTGTTGCTTACAGAGCCATGTCACTTCTTTTGAGGAGGCCGCCTGGCCGTGAAGCATATCCTGGTGATGTATTTTATCTTCATTCCCGTCTTCTTGAAAGAGCTGCAAAGCTTAATGAAGAAAATGGAGGTGGGTCTCTGACAGCACTTCCAATAATTGAGACACAGGCAGGTGATGTTTCGGCATATATTCCTACAAATGTAATTTCTATTACAGATGGTCAGATATATCTGGAAAGTGAACTTTTCTTCTCAGGTGTAAGACCTGCTGTTAATGTAGGTATTTCGGTATCTCGTGTTGGTGGTAATGCACAGATTAAGGCCATGAAAGATGTTGCCGGAACTCTGAGGCTGGACCTTTCTCAGTATCGAGAGCTGGAGGCTTTTTCACAGTTTGGCTCAGATCTGGACAAAACAACACAGCAGAAGCTGGCACGTGGAGAAAGAATAGTGGAAATACTTAAACAGGATCAGTATTCTCCAATGCCGGTAGAAGAACAGGTAATTATTATATATTCTGTTGTAAATGGTCATCTTGATGATCTTCCGGTTGATAATCTGGGCAGATTTGAAAAAGAGTTCCTGTCCTTTTTGGACAGCAATTATCCAGAGATTGGAAAAGAAATTAAAGAAACAGAGAAATTATCTGATGAATTAAAAGAAAAATTAAATTCAGCAATAAAAGAATTTAAAAATATGTTTCAGGTAAGGGAGAATAAAATTGTTGATACAGATTCCGAAGATCTGGACAAAGACAGCAAATCAGATGAAGCAGAAAAAGAAGAAAAAACCGAAGCAGAGGAAGCTGAGGTGATTTAATAATGCAGAATATGCGCGATATACAGCGTAGAATAGGTAGTGTAAAAAACACTCAGAAAATAACCAGGGCCATGAAGATGGTTGCGGCAGCCAAATTAAGAAATGCTCAGGATAGAGCAGAAGATGCCAGACCTTTTTTCAATAAAACTGTTGAAGTTTTAACAGGTGTTTTTTCAAGAACCAGTGAAGGTCTAAATCATCCTCTGCTTGCAGAAAGAGAGGGTGACAGGCATCTCATAATTGCTATTTCTGGTGACCGAGGACTCTGTGGTGCATATAACAGTAAAGTTATAGCAAAAACAGAGGAATTAATGAAAAAACAAAAAGAAGCTTCTTTAATGCTGCTGGGACGTGTGATAAGAGATTACTTTAGCCGACGCAGTGCTGACATCATGTCCGAATATGTACAGCTTGATGATTATCCTGGTTATGATTTTGCAAATAAGCTAGCTGACGAAATTATACATCATTTTAGAGAAGGTGATGTAGATAAGGTGAGTATTATCTATACACATTTTAATTCTGCAATAAGTCAGAAAGTGAACTCACTGCAGCTTCTGCCGGTAAAAAAATTTGCTGATGAGGCTCCAAAAGTAGAGGACAATGCAGCAGCTGAAGGGGAGAAAAATTATGTTGATTATATATTTGAACCTTCACCTGCTGAAGTTTTTGACAATATCCTGCCACAGTATTTAATAAATGTAATTTATTCGGCCCTTCTGGAATCAAAAGCCAGTGAATTTGGCGCCAGGATGACCGCTATGGATTCTGCAACTGAAAATGCAAATGAAATGATAGATAATCTGACTCTGAAGTATAATAGAGCACGTCAGGCAGAAATAACAAAAGAAATCACCGAAATAGTTGGCGGTGCGGAAGCTTTAAAATAAAGTTTTGATAAAGGAGGAATTTGTGTGAGTGACCAAAATATTGGCAGAGTGATTCAGGTAATCGGTCCGGTAGTTGATATAGAGTTTCCCGGCGGGAAATTACCTAAAATCTATAATGCCATTAAGATAAAAAATGAAGAGAACGACATAGATTTAACCTGTGAAGTTATGCAGCAGCTCGGCGATAACCGGGTTCGTTCAGTTGCAATGTCTTCTACAGATGGTCTTGTTAGAGGAATGGAAGCTGTAGATCAGGGAGATCCAATCAGTACACCGGTTGGAGAAGGAGTACTGGGGCGAGTTTTTAATGTCCTGGGCGAGACAATTGATAACCGGGGAGAGGTAACTACTGATGAAAGAATGCCGATTCACCGCCCGGCTCCAACGTTTGAAGAACAGGAGACATCAACCGAACTTTTTGAAACAGGTATCAAAGTAATTGACCTTCTTGCACCATATACCCGTGGTGGTAAAGTTGGATTGTTTGGAGGTGCAGGTGTAGGAAAGACTGTACTAATTCAGGAACTGATTAATAATATTGCTACAGAACACGGAGGATACTCTGTTTTCTCAGGTGTAGGTGAAAGAACCAGAGAGGGTAATGACCTCTGGCTGGAATTTCAGGAAGCAGAAATACTGGATAAAGTGGCCATGGTTTTTGGCCAGATGAACGAGCCGCCTGGAGCCCGTATGAGAGTTGGACTGACTGGGCTTACAATGGCTGAATACTTCCGTGATGAAGCCGGACAGGATGTACTTCTGTTTATTGATAATATATTTCGTTTTATTCAGGCAGGTTCTGAGGTTTCTGCACTTTTAGGTAGAATGCCTTCAGCGGTTGGTTATCAGCCTACTCTGGCATATGATGTTGGTGCGCTTCAGGAGAGAATTACTTCAACCAAAAAGGGTTCTATTACATCTGTACAGGCAGTTTATGTCCCTGCAGATGATTTGACAGACCCTGCTCCAGCGACAACCTTTGCTCACCTTGATGCTACAACTGTACTTTCTAGAGATATAGTGGAAAAAGGTATTTATCCGGCGGTAGATCCTCTTGATTCAACATCCAATATACTGGATCCCCGGATTATTGGTGAAGAACACTATCAAATTGCGCGTCAGGTACAGGAGATTCTTCAGGAATACAAAGATCTGCAGGATATAATTGCAATCCTGGGAATGGATGAACTTTCTGAAGAAGATAAAATTGTTGTAAATAGAGCCAGAAGAATAGAAAGATTCTTATCTCAGCCATTTTTTGTAGCAGAACAGTTTACTGGTACACCAGGCCGCTATGTAGAAATTGATGATACCATTAGAGGCTTTAAAGGTATTCTGGAAGGGCGCTATGATGATCTGCCAGAAGAGGCGTTTTATATGGTAGGTACTATCGAAGAAGCTGAGGAAAAAGCCAAACGGCTGGAAGAAGGTGAGTAGTCCATGGCTGCTGATCCAAAAATTCAGCTTGATATAGTAACCCCACAAAAACTTGTTTACAGTGACAAAATTGATATGCTTGAAGGACCAGCTATAGATGGACTTATTGGTATTTTACCCAGACATGCTCCACTTGTTACAGCAATGAAGATAGGTATTGTAAAGATTCGTAAAGATGGAGAAGATACAGAAATAGCTATAAGTGAAGGTTTTATGGAAGTTCAGCCTGATAGAATAAATCTTGTAGTTAGAACTGCAGAGATGCCGGAAGAAATAGATGTAGAAAGAGCAGAAGCAGCAAAAAAACGGGCAAAAGAAAGAATGGAGTCTGAAAAAGATAGTATTGATTTTGTTAGAGCAGAAGCTGCCTATGAGAGAGCTATTGCAAGATTAAAAGCAGCCCAGCATAAAGGGCACTCTCTCGGCAGCTATGGCAGGTAGAGATAAAGCAAAATAAAAAAATATATTATTCTTTAGAGAGCTGAGAAGCTCTCTTTTTTTATAAGTTGATTTTGCATAAAGCTGTAGAAGTGATAAAATGATATCAGGAGGTAAGTTTTAATGAATAAAAGTAATAATAACAATAAATTGGAGCAGACTGTTAGAGATGGTGCTTTTGGTCCTAAAGAAATAAAAAAGGGAGAAAAAAACAGATATTTAGGTGAATTTGAAGAAAGAATTATAGCTTATCTCAATTATAATCAGGTAATGGATAAAGCAGTATATCCGGAAATAAACGAAGTACTTTCACTACCTGAGGCAGAAAAATTAATAATAAGGGGAGATATTCCCAAAAATAAAAGCAAAAAATATATAGAAATGGCACAAAAAAATGATGTAAGATTTATTAGAAAAAGTTCTCCAGAATTCAGAGGAGAAGTCGCACTTGCAGTAGCAGGGAAAAATACAGTAAATACAAAAAAAGGAAAGATAATTGACAGAGAAGAAAAGTTGCAAAAACGGGGTTTATCTGATAATATTATAAAGAATGCTGGAGCTGTTTTGTGCAAAAGCTGCTGGCAGGAATTAATGAAAAAAGCACCGGAAGAAAAAATAAATTACCGTAAAGCTGGAATACTGGACAGGCTGTCCGGTACAGGCTGTATAGGCTGCCGTAAATAATATGGGAATTTTTGATTTTCAAATGAGAAATTCTTGTTATTTAATTTAGCATAAGGATATTATACGGCCTTTAAAGGCAAAATCTAGAAAGGAGCTTTTAGAGGTGGGGAAATTTATAATAAATGGACAGAGATCTATTAGAGGAGAAATAAAAGTAAGTGGAGCAAAAAATGCAGCACTGCCAATTATTGCTGCAGCACTTCTAGCTGATTCAGAGAGTGTTCTTCAGGATATACCACAGCTCAGAGATGTAAAAAATCTGTGTGCAATTATTGAGCAGATGGGTGCAGATATTGAGGTAAAGCAGAAAACAATTATTATTGATCCAACATCTGTAAATAAATGTGAAGCTGATCATGAACTGGCTCGAAAATTGAGGGCTTCATATTATATACTGGGGGTAATGCTTAGCAAATATGGACATGCCAGAACAACACTTCCCGGAGGCTGCAATATTGGCAACCGACCGATTGATCTGCATTTAAAAGGATTTAGAGCAATGGGAGCTGAAGTTCGTATGGAGCATGGAGTTGTAGAGGTAAAAGCAGATAAACTTAAAGGTAGTCAGATTTATTTAGATTATCCCAGTGTGGGAGCAACAATTAATATTTTACTTGCTGCAACTATGGCAGAAGGAAATACTGTAATAGAAAATGCCGCAAGAGAGCCGGAAATTGTTGATTTAGCAAACTTTTTAACAGTAATGGGGGCAGAGATAAAAGGTGTTGGAACAGATGTTATAAAAATAAATGGTGTGGATGAATTGCATGGAGCTGAACACAGGATTATACCTGACAGGATAGAGGCGGGTACATATATGATTGCAGGTGCAATTACAGGTGGTGATATTTATGTCCGTAATGTTTTAACAGAACATGTAAAACCATTGATAGCAAAAATGCATGAAATGGGGATTGAGCTTAAGGAAGATATATCAGGTGTTAGAGTTAAAGGAACGGGCCATTTAAAGGCTGTAGATATAAAGACACTCCCCTATCCGGGTTTTCCAACTGATATGCAGTCGCAAATGATGGCACTGCTTACACAGGCAGATAATACAAGTATGATAATAGAAACTGTCTGGGAAAATAGATTTATGCATGTTGATGAATTAATACGCATGGGAGCAGATATAAAGATTGATGGACACAGCGCACTTTTAAAACCTAGCCCCCTCACAGGTGCTGAAGTAACAGCTACAGATCTCAGAGCAGGTGCAGCTCTTATTCTGGCTGGTTTGGCTGCAGAAGGTACAACTGAGGTGAGAGATATTCACCATATTGAACGGGGTTATGAGAATATAGAAAAAAAACTCTGTTCAGTTGGTGCTGAAATAAAAAAAGTAACAGATTAGTCTCCTGCCCGCTGAATAATTTCAGCGGTTTTGTGATTTAATTGGGCTCATAAAAAACTATTTGATTTGACGTAACGCTAATTTAATGAGGAGGGAATATTAATGATTACAACAGTTACTTTAAATCCTTCGATTGATAGAGAATATTTTGTAGATAGTAACGAAATTACAAAAAATCAGTTTATCTACAATGAAGAGTATTTGAGGGTTTATCCGGGAGGAAAAGGCCTCCTAACAGCTATTAATTTAAAGAAATTTACCTATCCGGATGTTCAGAACATTGGTTTTGTAGGTGGTAAACAGGGATCTTTTTTCGAGAAGATGGTTCAGAAATATAAGGTAATTACAAATTATATCTATACTGATAAAGAAATAAGAAATAATGTAAAAATCATTAGTAAAAACCCCTTTTCCTATACACAGTACAATGATTATACATATAAAGTGGATAAAATTGATGTAGAAGATCTTATTAAACGTTACAAAAGAGGAATTGTAGAAAGTGAGATAATTGTAATAGCAGGATCAATTCCGGAAGGGGTTGGTTTTGATATCTACAAAATTTTGATAGATATAGCCCACAATATGGACAAAAAAGTTTATCTGCAGGCAAGTGGAGAAGCCTTAAAGCTCGCCCTTTCGGCTGAACCAGAATTTGTCACACCATATTTTAAACATCACAAGTCAATCCTTGATAAGGAAATCAAGAGTAAAAAAGATTATATTAAAGCCGGATTGGAAATGCAGGATAGAGGTGCAGAATATGTGATGATACCATTTCACTGTGACAGACTGCTTTTTGATGCAGATGGCAGAGTATATAAACTTACACCGGATGATTACTGTATAATAAACTGGCTTGGTGCAGGTGATGCATATAATGCTGCCTTTTTGGATTATGTATATCAAAATGGCTTTGATTTTCTAGAGGCAAACAGACATGGTGGTGCAGCTGCACTCTGGATTGCTGAAAACAAAAAAGTTGTTCTAAATAATGGAGAAGATTTTAAATGCTGTCTAAAAAGACTTCATATAGAAGAGCTGGAGGTTTGATAGATGAAGATTGTAAGAGATTATATGATGAGAAGTATGAATTCAGTAAGTTCAGATGATCTGGTTGAAGACGCTATAAGAAATATGTATAAATCTGAACTGTCGGTTTTACCTGTGGTAAATGATCAGAATAAATTTATTGGGACAATTTACAGCAACAACATATTAAAGAATATTATTCCAGAACAGTTTGGATTTATAGAAAGCCACAGAATTTTTTATGAAGTAAATCAGGCAGTAGAAAACCTTGATGATATAAGAGATGAGAGAGTGGAAAAGTATATGTCGAAAGCCACTGATGTGGTTAATGAAAATGAAGATATGAATAAAATTGCAGACATTATGCTTAACAATAAAGAATCTCTTTTGTTTGTAGTAAATAATGGAGGATATCTGCAGGGATATATATCCAGGGCAGACCTTCTTCATTTTTTACTGGACGAGGCAAAGAAAAATTAATTTTAGTAAAAAATGAGGTGGAAACATGGATACAGCTGGTCAAATTTCGCTTAGTTTAGAACAGATGGAAAGCTGGATTGTATTTAATAATGTTGGCAGCAAATCGATTTACCTAATTGGAATTTTCCTGATACTCGGACTGTCTGTTGTGATTCTTGCAAAAAAATATGGAGTACCAATAGTTGTTGGATATGTATTTTTGGGTATTCTTCTCAGTCCGGATTTAATAAAAATGCTGCCATTTATCACTGAAGATATCAGCAGCTGGTATACATTTGTTATCAGCAATCTGGATTATGTGACAGAAATTGCTCTAGCATTTATAGCCTTCACAATTGGAAGTGAACTGTCCATAAAGACATTTAAAAGGCTGGGGAAAAGTATTTTTTATATTGTTTGTTTTGAAGCAGTGGGTGCTTTTGTTATGGTAACTGGAGCAGTTTACATAATAGGAAAGCCACTTTACATGGCCCTGCTTTTTGGATCAATTGCATCTGCAACTGCTCCGGCAGCAACAGTTATGGTATTAAAAGAATATAATGCTGAAGGACCTTTAACTTCAACCATTATGGCTGTAGTTGGGATAGATGATGCTGCAGCTCTGATAATATTTAGTTTAATCAGCCCTGCTGCATATCTGCGCTTTCAGGGCGGGGGCAAAATTGAGCTTCAGAAAATTTTACTACTGCCGCTGTTTGAAATATTTGCTTCAATAGCTCTTGGGCTTGCAGCCGGATATACTGCTCAGTATCTGCTGACATTATTTGAAGAAAAAACCAAAAAAGTAATGACTGTGGTGGCATTAATAATCGGGACTTCTGCTGTATCTCTATTTTTTGATATTTCACCACTTATAGCAAATATGGCGGTTGGTTTTGCAGTCAGAAATTTTGCCAAGAAAAATCTGCAGATTTCCGAATATCTTGATACAATAACAATACCTTTATATGCAATGTTTTTTATGCTGGCCGGTACAGAAATACGTTTTTCCAATATGGGTTCCCTTAGTTTTCTGCTCATAGCTTTTACTTACTTAACAGCGCGTATGATCGGTAAGGTGGGGGGATCAACTCTGGCGGCCAGGATTTCCGGTGCACCAGAATCAGTTCAGAAATATATAGGTTTTGGTCTTTTTCCACAGAGTGGTGTTGCTATTGCCCTTGCATATACTGTACAGAGGCAGTTTTCGGCAGCCCCGGAAGTCGGTTTGCTGATTTTTAATACACTTCTTCTTACAGCAGCAATAACAGAAGTTATTGGACCACTTGCAACAAAATATGCTGTTATAAAGTCTGGAGAAGCAAAAGAGTAACTGCAGCAGGATTTGCCGATCATTTATAGAAATAATATGTTAAAGAAATGAAATATTTATTGGTGACTTTTTTTGTAAATATAATATACATGGTTGTTGGAATTTTATTAATGTCTGAAACATAAAATGATCGGAAAATAAAGGAAATGTGCGAGAGGAGTATTTATATTGAAATTCCTAAACAAATTCAGCAAAAAAATTGCAATTGATCTCGGTACAGCTACAGTTATTATCTATGAACACGGCAAAGGGATTCTGCTGCAGGAGTCATCATATGTGGCTCTTGATACAAATGACCGTACAGTAATTGCAGTGGGAGATGAGGCAAGAAAAATGCTGGGGAGAACTCCCGGTAATATTGAGGTTGTTCGTCCCTTAAAAGATGGGGTGATTGCGAATTTTGAAGTTGCAGAGCTGATGCTGAAAAGTTTTCTCAAAAAAATTGGTGTAAAAAACAAATTTATCAAACCTCTAATTATGGTATGTATACCTGTTGGTGTAACAGGTGTGGAAAGTAGAGCAGTTCTGGAAGCGGCAGTTCAGGTTGGAGCAAGAAAAGCTTTTTTAATAGAAGAACCTGTGGCAGCAGCAATTGGAGCTGGACTGGAAATAGAAAAAGCAGAGGGGAATATGGTAATAGATATTGGTGGAGGTACAACAGAAATCGCTGTGCTTTCTCTTGGTGGAATAGTGGCAGGAGAATCAATTAGAGTTGGTGGTGATAAGTTCGATGAGGCTATTGTAAGATATGTAAGAGAACATTATAATTTGATTATTGGTGAGTCTACTGCTGAAGAGATAAAGATTAATATTGGCTGTGCACTTCCAGATTTTGATGGAATATATGAAGTTAAAGGAAGAGATCTTATGACAGGACTGCCCAGACATGTAGAAATTTCTTCCAATGAAATCTATCAGGCTTTAAAAGAACTGCTTGAAAATATAAGTCATGCAGCCCGAAGGGTTCTGGAAAAAACCCCGCCAGAGCTTTCTGCAGATATCGTTGAAAGGGGTATTATTTTAACAGGTGGAGGGTCTCTGCTTAAAGGTCTGGATAGATATATAAGTGCAGTGACAGAAGTATCTGTTTTTGTGACAGATGAACCACTTATTTGTGTTGCAGAAGGAACAGGACAGGCGTTGAGTGAGATAGATAGGCTGGCAGATGTACTTGGAACCGCGGATCACAGCATCTCCTCCTAAAATAAAGGAGAGGATTGATATTTTGAATAAAAAAAGGATTTTATTTTTTATTATTATAATACTGCTCATTTGTTCAATAACAGTATCTGCAGCCGAAGAAATTATGCCTTTAAATGAGGTTAAAGCCGGTATGCAGGGATATGGAAAAACAGTTTTTTCTGGGACTGAGGTAGAAAAATTTCCAGTTGAAATTATTGATGTTTTGAAAAACAGAGGTATCAGTGGTGACCTGATACTTGTCAAAACATATGGAGATAAAATAGAGAAGATAGGTGGAATTGCTGCAGGTATGAGTGGAAGTCCTGTTTATATTGATGACAGGATGGTCGGAGCCATAGCCTATGGCTGGTCATTTAGTGACCACCGCTATGGTCTTGTTACTCCAGTAGAAGATATGCTGGATCTGCTGGAAAAGATTGATTTAGAAGAGGAGATAAACTCTGATCTGGATAACAGAACGGATCTTAAAAACAGCAGGTTAAATTTAGCCAAAAATCTGGCTGCCAGTAGCTCACCATTGATGGTAAGTGGGCTTAATGGAAGAGCACTGGAAATGCTAAAAGATGATCTATCCCATCTCAATCTTAAAGTATTACCCAATAATGGGATTAAAGAATCGGATAAAAGTACAGTTCGACCGGAAGCTGGCGAAGCTATCGCTGTACAGCTTGTTAGAGGTGATATCAATGTGGCTTCAATTGGCACTCTGTCATATATTGATCAAAATAAAGTGATAGCATTTGGTCATCCATTTACAAACAGGGGTGAGGTCGATTATCTGCTCAGCAGGGCGTATATTAATGGAATAGTTCCCAGTGAAGAACAGCCATTTAAGCTGGGTTCACCATATTCAAGGTTGATTGGTTCAATTACACAGGATAGAGGTGCAGGTATAGCAGGAAGGCTGGGTCAATATCCGCATATTATACCTCTACACATCTCTATATCAGAAAATAATGAGCTTAAAGAGGAGATTTCTCTGCAGATAGTTAATGACGAATTTCTGCTGACCTCACTTGCAAACAGTGCAGCCCTTCAGGCTGTGGATTCTTCGCTGGACAGAATTGGTCCAGGAACCGCCCGCTCCAGGCTGAAGATAATGGGCAAAGGGTTACCTGATCTGCAGATAATCTCAACAAATATGTACTACAGTCAGAAGGATATAGGGAGTATGGCACTTTATGACTTTTATCAGCTGCTTAATTTGATTGCTAGAAACCCTTTTAAAGATATAAATTTAATAGATATAAGGCTTGAATTAGATTTTCAAAAAACTGATAGTGTGGCACTGATTCAGGAAGCAAAAGTGCTGAATGACGAAATCTATCCTGGTGATGAAGTGGAAGTGAAAGTAACTCTACATCCCTATAGAAGCGATGTATTTACCAGAAATGTTTCAATCAAACTGCCGGACGATGTTGAAAAAGGGGTGGCAACTTTATTTATTGATGGAGGCTACACTGGAGAGACTGCCCGGCCCGAAGATGCCGAAACACAAACACAGTCTGCTCCTTTAAATGAAGCAGAAGTTGCCGGCCATAAAAGTTTTGAATCTATGCTTAAGGAGTATATGAAAAAGCCGGACAACAATGATTTAATAGTTCAGGTTTATCCCGCCTACAATGGATCTGAGTATACAGAAAGCAGTTATCCTTCTCCAGAATGTGAGGGAGCAGAAAAAACGGTTCAGGATGAAAAAAGAGAAGATAATATGCAGAAAGAAAAGGCTGAAAAGGAAGAAAAAGGCAGGAGTTCATCTAAAGAGGAGATAAAGGAGATTTTTAGTACAGATCATGTGCTTGAGGGGAGCCTGAATCTTGAAATAGAGATAAAAGAAAAAGATACAGCAGAAAGTTCTGAAGGTGAAATATCCGCAAAAGATGAACCCTAAAAATATTAATCTTTCTAATGAATAGTTAAAATGCCCGGGTATATCGCCCGGGCTGCAGCCATTTTATTTTTGCGGTGGAGGTTTTTATATGGATAAGCGGTTGAAATTTCTGCTGGGTGTCCTTACTGTTTTTATTATAGCAGTTTATTTTTTGAATATTGCAGTAGGAGTGCCTCAATTTTTAAAAGAAGATATAATAAACTTTCTGGAGGAAATTATAGGAGGAGAGATTTCCGTTGCAGAAATTTCTTTTTGGCCCTTAACAAAGATAAATCTAACTGAAGTGAGTTTTACTGATGACTTTCATAATAATATTGATATTGAAGAAGTAAATCTTATCTATCACTTCAATTTTTTTGCAGGTGATAAAAACTGGCTTGAGCTAGATTTAATTAAACTCAAAAGTCCAGCAGTAGAAATTAATAATCTGTTTTTTGATAAAGAAATTCAGAAGGATCAAGAGATTAGGGATATGGAGATGGTTCTACCTGAATTTTTTAGTGGACTTGTAGTTAATATAAGTGATGGGAAATTAAATTCCAAACTGGAAGATTATCAGTTTAAGCTTAATAATTTTAGTCTATCACTTTCTGCTGTTCAAACAACCGAGTTTGAGCTTAATTTTAACGGAACGGCAGAAATAAATTATTTAAATTTAGGACAGAAAAATAAGATAAAAGATCTGCAGCTGGATGAACTGAAGGCTTCTTTAGATTACAGAAATGGAAAATTAATTCTAGCAGCAGAAAGTAGAAATTTACCCCTGCATTTTTTGGAGGATTATATTAATGCAGAACAGCTTTCTTATGCAGATTATAGGGTAGATCTCCGATCTTTAAATGGAACTGCTGATATAAATACTTTTCTTGAGATGAAAAATCTAACAGTAGAAGAATATGCTGTTGAAGTAAATTTAAACAGTGCTTCTATGTCGGCAGATATAGAAAACAGCAGCCCGAAGGCTGTACTAGAGCAGCAGAAGCTGGATATAGAAATACCGGAATCAAAGCTGGCTTTCAGTGGCCCGCAGCTTAAGTCTTCTATGGCCAGCACAGAAGTAAGTGTTAATGGCAGTATTTTTACTGCTGCTTTTGACTATATGGAAGAGAGTGGGTACAGGTTAAAACTGGAGGCAGAGGATATTTCTCCAGAGGATATATCCAATAAATATATAAAGAAAGGCAATTTCGATATATCAGCTTTACTGGAAGGTAATCGAGAAAAGTTAACTTCTATAACAGCTGATTTGAAAGCAGAAAAATTTAATATTCTTGATAAAAATATAGAAAAGGCTGCAGCCAGCATAAGGATGGAAGAAAAAGTTATTTATGTAGATAATTTTTCAGCACAGATTTCAGCTTCAGCTCAGATATCACTGCAGGGAAATTATTCCCTTAACTCAGGCAAATATCTTGTTTCTTCTAAAGCAGATAATATAGTGCTTTCTGATATACCTGAGGGATTACAAAATTATATTCCCGATAATTATAAAAAACAGATTTCTGGAGAAAAATTGAATTTTGATATAAATGTCGGCGGAATATATAATGGTAAAAACGATTTATCGGCTGCTGGAGAAGTCAATCTGGATTTTAATCTGAAAAATTTAAATGACAGTGTAAAACTGAGCACATCATTTTGGTATAAAGACAGCACAATTTATTTAGGAAAAGCAGCAGTTGATTCATCCCTTGGCAAACTGGATATAATAGGAAGTATAGATTTTGCCAATAAAATCTTTGCCATCCGCTATGCAGGAACTCAAATAGATGTCTCTCTGCTGGAACTCAGTTCACTTGGTGTTTTACCATTTGACAGCAGGTTATCATATGTTAATGGTGGAATTAGTGGTAAATTTAAAAATCCAGAAATAAGTCTGCAGGCCAGAATGCCTTTTTTGGAGTATCAAAATTATAGAATTGAAGAGATAAATCTGCGCACTAAATATAATGAGCATAGATTAAACATAGAAGAATTTGAAATGAGAGTTGATGATGCAAAAATAACCGGCAGAGGGTATATTGATAAACCTCTTTCCGAATCAGCCAATCAGGCTGCTATTACACTTAAAACAGAAAATTTATTTTACAGCAGTCTTTCTGATTTTTTAAAGCTGGATCTCCCTTTTTCGGGAGAACTTAAGGCTGAACTCAATCTGTCAGGTAATATTAGAGATCCTAAAGTAGTTTTCAGTATTAATTCTGAAAATACAATTTTAAAGACAGCTGAGCGCGAATTTGAGCTAAAAACACTTCAGGCAGCAGTTATTAGGAAAAATGAAAAGTTTAATCTCAATAACCTGAAGGTGTCAGATGGTAATATCAGTTTGACTGCATCTGGAAACTATAATTTGAACAGTGGTCTTGATATAAACTTCAATATTGATAATATTGTACCTGCAGATTATTTAAATATAGAAGGATTTTCTGGAGTTATCACAGCTGATGGAAATATAAGTGGTCAGATAAGCAGTCCGGCCGTAAAATTTTCTCTAAACTCAAAAGAAATGGAGTATTATGGCCTGGACTTAAACATAGAGAATAGTAATTTTAGATATTTTAAAAACAGCCTTTATTTTGACCAATTTTCTTTTAAAGCTGCTGAAGGGAACTATAATTTAGAAGGAAAGATCAGCAAGCTGCTGGATCTGCCTGAGTTAAAGCTTAAATTAATGGTTGATTCAGCATCAGTTAACAGTATTTTAAGCAGTTTTTCTTTAATAGATCCATTTAGGGATGAAATACTGTTTAATGGAGAGGTAGATATAACAGGAACAGTTTTAGAACCAGAGGCAGCAGTAAATTTAGACGGAAATTTTTCCGATTCTCCAAAAAGTAAATTTTCTCTCAATGGAAATATCGATAATAATCTGGAAATTTATATAAAGGGCCATAATATATGGCTCAATTATACTGACAAAAGATCTGCAGTAAAAATTTCTGCAGAAGGTAGGGCCGATTTTGAAGGACAGATAAACGGCAGTATCGATTATCCACTTTTAAGGTTGGAGCATAATTTAGATCAGTTAAAAATAAATGATACAGCTATAGAAAAAGTTGAGGGAGAGATTGTTCTTGAGAATTTTTCCAGAGTTTCGGCCAGAGAAAATATTTCAATCAAACAGGGTGGAAATATGTATGTCGATAGTACATATATGCCAAAAGATAATAATCTAAATACTGCTTTAGAGGTAGAAAAATTTCCTCTTGCTCTTATTATGTCTCTTTTTTCTCAAAAATACAGTACTGATGGTTTAATAGATGGAAAAGTTAAAATCAGTGGCGATCCACTGGCACCAAAAATGTCAGGTAAGCTTAATGTTAATGGACAGAAGTTGGATCTTAATATTTCAGATCCGATTAAAAACTATTCCGGAAATATAGAATTTAAGGGTGATAAAATTGATATTTCCGCATTAAACGGCAGATTTGGAGATGGGAATTTCAAAATCAGTGGATTTATAAAGCCGTTTACCGGAGGAAATGAAGCCTGGAATCTAAATCTTAATGGAAAAGAGCTGTACTTTGATGTAGGCTCACTTAAAGGGAATTTTGATGCTGATATTTCAATGACAGGACCTCTGCTTAATCCACTTGTTTCCGGTGATCTAAAAACCTATGATTTTATAGTTGGTATTCCGTTTAAGTGGCCGCACAACAGTGGTTCAAGTGGGGAAAACAATTTTGAGATAAGACTTGATTTAAATATAACACCTGGAAAAAATGTCAGAGTTAAAAACCCTAATATTGATGTTACAGTGGCTGGTGGGAGTTTGAGACTTTTTCTGGCTGATGGTGATCTGAGGATGGAAGGCAGACTTACTGCAGAAAGAGGAGTCTTCAATTATTATGGCAATAGATTTGAACTTCAGAGTGGGACTTTAACATTTACTCCATTTGCTGAAGATGATATTCCTTCTCTGCAGATCCTGGCCCGAACCTTTGCCGGTAGGACAGAAATTACAGTTAATTTAGATGGACCTGTAGATAATATGCGGACCACCTTCAGTTCCAGTCCTGAACTGAGTCAGCAGGAGATTTTGAATCTCCTGACAAGCAGGGGAGCACTTGGTTCTGCTATTACTGGAGAAGAAATAGAAGTGCAGTCAGTAATCAGGCAGGAATTAATACGTATTGTAAATTCAGCCTTTCAGACAGATGTGGTGGATAGGCTGGAAACAGATATGGAATCTGCACTTTCTCTGGACCGATTGGAAATTAATACCTATCAGTACGGCCTGGAGAGAGAGTTTGCAGTTTATTTAGGAAAAAACTTATCAGATAAATTTTATTTAGAATATGCTTCTATTTTTACCGAAGATGAACGTGAGCGGGAGTGGTCTTTTCAGTATCTGCTTACAGAGAAAACAAAGCTTAAAGGGAGCTGGCTTGGTGATGACGAATACAGAATAAGTATAGAAACAGGTTTTGAATTTTAGAATCCAATTATATTTAGGAGGCAAATTATGAGGCATAACCATTATTTTAAGATATCTATGATGGCAGCACTTGTGCTGGCTCTAATGGTAGCTATAACACCATCTGTGGCTGCACAGTCACCTTTTGATGAAATAAAGAAAATTAGTGTTGAAGGTAATGAAAATATAAGTGAATTCGAAATTTTATCAAATGTTGTGACAGAAGTGGGAGATACACTTGATCAGGATCAACTGCGTAAAGATATGAGAGCAGTTTATGATATGGGCTATTTTTCTGATGTGAATATTACATTTGAAAACTATCAGAATGGACTGCATGTTATATTCGAAGTTGTAGAAAATCCGATTTTAAAGGAAATTAACTTCAGTGGATATGCGGATGTTTATTCAGAGGAAAAATTAAAAAAAATGCTGGACCTAAAAATGGGGACAGTACTTAATGTTAAGAAAATGAATGAAAATCTAAAAAAGATTCAGGAGAAAGCACAGGATAATGGATATATACTGTTCCGCTATACAGATGTAAGCATATCCAAAGAGGGGATTTTAAGTATTAAAATGAATCCCGGCTATATAAATGAAATAAAAATTGAAGGAAATACAAAGACAGATGATAGAGTAATCTTAAGAGAAATGCCTGTTGAATCAGGTGATATTGTAAATATTAAAGTTATACAGAAGGGATACCAAAAGCTATACAGGCTGGGATATTTTGATAAAATTAATCCAGAACTGGAGAGCGTTGACAGAGATAAAAATACGGTAAATCTTATTATAAAAGTTTCGGAAGGTAAAACAGGTCGCCTCAACTTTGGTGGCGGATACAGCTCAAAAGATGGCATGCTTGGTTTTGTAAATGTCAGTGAGAAAAATCTTTTTGGAAATGGACAGAATATAGGACTGAGGTGGCAGTTTGGTGATAACACAACTTATTCTTTGAACTTTTATGAACCATGGCTAATGAACACCAAATTATCTTTTGGCTTTAGTGTCTATGATGAAAATATTGAAAGTGAAGATATTGATGGTAATAATTATGAAGAAAATAATAAAGGTGGTAGTATTACCTTTGGCTATCCCATTACCGAAGAATGGAGAACTTCTATTAGATACCGACTGGAAGATACAGAAACGGTCTGGGAAGAAGAAGATCCGCTTGTCAATAGGGTAAATGAATCCGGTTCTATTAGCTCAATTAGACTGGCCTTTAATCGTGATACAACAGATCATCCGTTCAATCCAAGACATGGTGGTATTGATATGCTGTCTACAGAATATGCCGGTAATTTTCTCGGTGGAGATTATGATTTCACAAAATACAATCTGGAGATGAGGAGATTTTTCCCCGGTTTTAAAGGTAGACAGGCCTGGGCACTGAGAATGAAGGCAGGTTTGGGTTATGCTGATTCTGGAGAAATACCTTATTCCGAAAAATATAAACTTGGTGGGTCGGAATCACTCCGCGGTTATGAAAACAAATCATTTACAGGGGATAATATGCTGCTCTTTAATTTAGAGTACAGATTTCCGGTCAGTGATAACTTCAGTGGTGTAATATTTGCAGATGCAGGAAACGCCTGGGATGACAGAGATAATATTGATCTGGGAGACATGTTTTATGGTCAAGGTGTTGGTCTGAGGATGAATACACCTATTGGACAGCTGCGGCTTGATTACGGCTGGGATGAAGATGGAGATGGAATGCCTCATTTCAGTATAGGAAATACATTTTAGAATCTGCAGTCTGAATTAATTAAGACCGAGAACGATCTAAAGCTATAACAGCAGTATTTATTTTTTAAAAATAGGTGAACAGATTAAATGTACAAATAAATTAAATAGTCGATAATTCAGTAATCACAGGAGGTATTTTGAAATATGAAATGGGGAAAAAATGTATGGATAATAGTATTTGCTGTTATTCTGCTTATTGCAGCTGGTCTTTCTGCTTTAGTACCTGTAAAAAATATCTTTTCGGACAGTAAATATAAGGGAGAAATAGCATGTGTTGATCTGGAAGCTGTATTTGATGCACACCCGTTCAGAAAAGAAGCAGAGAGTTTTCTCAATCAAAAAGCCTCTCAGCTGCAGCAGGAAATGGAGCAGAAGTCAGCTGATGTGGAAAGATCTAATCTGCAGAGTATGCTGAGGGAATATCAGCAGCAGCTTACAGATGTAGAATCAAAGCTGCTGTCAGATCTGCTTAAAGAAATAGACAGCTCAATAAAAGCTGTTGCTGAGCAAAACGAGGTCAAATTTGTACTGGAAAAGAGAAATGTTCTTTATGGAGGTTATGATCTGACAGATGAAGTAATAAAGTATATTGTAGACAATGATGAAAACAGAGCTGAAAGCAGTGAAGAGAATTAAGCTCTACAAAACCATCTTTTTGTTTTTCAGATAGTTTGGTCAGATGAGTTAAATTTTGCCGATTTAAGTTAAAAACCCAGCAAAAATATAGGTGGAGGTGGTGGAGATGAGAAATTTTGGAAAACATATGATTACTGTTAGATTTCTGACGGCCAGTATAATTGGACTCATCTTTGCCTTCCTGATAATATTTGTTTTCCCAGCTGTTGAAGAGGAGAGAATATATCTAAAAACACTGGAGATTGGTAAACCATCAGCACCTGAAACTTTAAATTCTGATGATCAATTTGCTCAACTTATGCAGAAAAAAGCAGAAGGAAAAGAAGTTCAGATTTTGATGAAAGATAGAGTTAAAAAGAGAAATTCTAAACTGATGCAGGCGGCTATAGACTCTGCTCTATCTGTTATTACAATAAATCATATAGAGAAAATCAGAGGCAAAAGAGAAGAATATGAGGCCCGCCTGAATGAATACAGAAATTTTCTTGCAGCAGATTATGAAGAACAGACAGCAGAGAAAGAAAAGGAGCTGGAAGAAAAACTGATGGAAGATTTAGAGGAGTTGAGGACAGAGCTGAAACAGAAATATAAAAGTCGTGACAGTCAGATTCTTTTAAACAACTATAATAAAATATTAAATTTGAGAATAAAAATTGAGGTTGTTGCTGAGGGTCAGGATGAGGTGGAGAGATTAAAAAGTGAACTTCAGAAAATAAGAGAAGAACAGAATGAGATTCTGGAGCAGAAAAACCAGAAATATAATCAGGAGATAGAAAAGAGAGCCAATGTCCTTATCAACAATTATAATCAGGATTTTTTGGAATTTCAGAAAAATATTAAAGCAGAACACAGCCGCCTACTTGCGGCACATGAGTCTAGACTGCAGAAAGAGCTCAATAATTTTATTGCAGAACAGAGGCGGTCTATGAATCTTAAAACAGAAGAAAAAGCCGAGTATTTAAATAAACTGGCTGAAAAATCTTTAAAAAAATATTTCTAAATTTTGATAGATAAATTTTTTTACAGACAGGAGTGAAATTATAATGTCCATTCGAAAAGCAGCGGCAATTTTTATAGCATTAACTGCTTTATTTTTGGGATTTTTTCTGGAAAAACCGGAACAAATAGCAGTAGTGGATTTAGAAAGAGTTTTAAATGAAAGTAGTTTTGCTTCTTCACTGCAGGATAAACTCAGCTTTGAAGGTAAAAAACTGCAGAACTCCAGTGGTGATGCAGAAGAAAAATATAAAAAGTTTATGGATCTTAAAAATGATATAGAAAATAAGATCAGCCGCAACATAGAAGAAAAGGTTAATACTATTGCCGAAAAAGAAAATTATAATGTGGTTTTATACAAAAGATTTATACACAGTGGTGGAATTGATATTACAGATCAACTTATTATGGAGCTTGATAAAAATTTAAGGGGGAAAGTTGAAGTTGAAAGTTAGCAGCAGTGAGTTAAAAAATTCAGAATATACCGCAGCCGAATTAGCAGATTATGTTGGCGGTAGAATAATAGGAGACAGGGATATTAGAGTAAATTCTGCCAGAGGGATAGATGAAGCAGAGAAAAACTCTATAACATTTGCCGATAACAAAAAGTTTTTTAAAAAAGCATTAAACTCAGCGGCAGATCTTATTATTGTGCCGGATGAAATGGAATTTAAAACAGAAAAAACGCTTCTTTTGACAGAAAATCCCCGCACCGCTTATGCAAAAATTGCTTCACTATTTTTTAAAACACCTTATAAAAATGGGAAAATATCCGGAAAAGCTGTTATAGCAGAAACAGCCTGTATTGGTAAAAATGTGTCGATTCATCCTGGTGTTTTTATTGGAGAAAATACTGTTATTGGTGAGGGTACTGTTATCGCTCCTGGAACAGTAATAGCTGAGAATGTAGAGATCGGCAGAAATTGTCTGCTTCACCCCACTGTTACTGTTGAGAGAGGAAGTATTATAGGAGATAATGTTACCATAGAGGCTTCTACAGTGATTGGCTCTGATGGTTATGGCTATGCAAGTGATTCTGAGGGACATCATAAAATCCCACAGCTTGGTAATGTTGTAATTGAATCTGAGGTTGAGATAGGAGCAAATGTTACCATTGATAGAGGCACCAGTGGTTCAACGATTGTAGGTAGAGGAACTAAAATAGATAATCTGGTCCAAATAGCCCATAATGTAAAAATAGGGCCAGAATGCTTAATTGTTGCTCAGGTAGGAATTTCTGGTAGTACAGTAATTAAAAAAAGAACAACACTTGCCGGCCAGGTTGGAGTAGTAGGACATATCACTCTGGCGGAAAAAACAACAGCAGCAGCCAGAAGCATGGTTACTTCAGATACCAAAAAAGGAGATTTTATATCAGGAGCTCCAGCCCAGAACCACAGACAGGAATTAAAAGAAAGAGCTTTACTCCGCAGGCTGCCAAATCTACAGGAAAGGGTAAAAAATCTGGAAAAAAAGCTGGCTGAACTGGAAAAAAACAATTAATTTAAATATTTTATTGAATTATAAAAGATATAAATATATAATATAATATTGAAAGGTTTCTTTTTTGAAAGGGATGAAGCATTTGTTTATAGAAAAAAACAGACAGCATACGATAAAAAATGAAATAGATTATAAAGGAATAGCACTTCATTCAGGTGCTGACGCATATATTAAGATAAAAGAAGCTCCGGCAGACAGCGGTATTATTTTTAGGAGAATGGATCTGCAGGGGAAGCCATATTTGAAGGTAAAACCTTCTTCAGTTGTAGATTCACGCAGATGTACAACTCTGGGGAGAAAAGATAAGACAGATGTGAGAATCAGTACTGTTGAACATCTGATGGCAGCAATTTGGGCATCAGATCTGGACAACCTTATGATAGAAGTTGATGGACCTGAAATACCTGTTGCAGATGGTAGTGCAGCACCATTTTTCGATCTTCTGCAGTCAGCAGGCAAAAAAGAACAGAAAAAAAATTTGTTTGTATTTTCTATAGATAGACCTTTGTTTGCCAGAAATGGTGGTTCCTATATTACAATTTTACCATATGATGGATTTAAAATATCATATACGCTGGATTATGATCATCCTGCTGTAGGGACAAGCTTTTTTGAATATGATAGTAAAAAAGATGATTTTAGAGATGATCTAAGCCGGGCCAGAACATTTGGTTTCGAAAGGGAGATAGAAAGACTGCATAAAAATGGACTTGCACTTGGTGGAAGCCTGGATAATGCTGTTTTGATTGGTAATGAAAAAGCGATAAATCCGATGCGTTTTAAAAATGAATTTGCCAGACATAAGGTTCTGGATATTGTGGGAGATATGGCTTTAAATGGACGAATAGAGGGGCATATAATTGCTGTTAAATCAGGTCACAGCCTGCATGTTGAATTGGCTGCACTGATAAGAGAAAAAATGATTGAGGAGGAGAAAAAAATTGGGTGATATAAACGAAATTATTGATATTAATAAAATACGTTCTATTCTGCCTCACCGTTATCCACTGCTTTTGGTAGATAAGATAGAAGAACTGCAGAAGGGAGAACACGTTGTAGGTATAAAAAATGTAACAATTAATGAAGAATTTTTTCTGGGTCATTATCCAGACCATCCCATTATGCCTGGAGTTTTAATAGTAGAGGCAATGGCACAGGTCGCTGGTGTTTTAATTTATTACAGTTTTGAAGATATGAAAGAGACATATCCCTATTTGACCGGTATAGATAAGGCCAAATTTAGAACAACAGTTGTACCTGGTGATAGATTGGTAATAAAAGTTGATGTAATGAGACTTCGCAGTAAAATTTCTAAAGTAAGAACTGAAGCATATGTTGAAGACAGGCTGGCTGCAGAAGCGGAACTAATGTTTGCTTTTGAAGCAGAATAGAGGAAAAGGAGGCGAAAGTATTGGCTGAAGCAGGGCAAAAAGCAAAACTACTCAGGCTGGGAAATATTCACGAAACAGCGGTAGTTGCACCAGGAGCAAAATTAGGAAAAAATGTAGAGATAGGACCATATTCTATTATTGGAGAACATGTAGAGATAGGTGATAACACTGTAATAGGACCACATGTAGTTATTGATGGATGGACAACGCTAGGAAAAGATAACAAGATTTTTCATGGAGCTTCAATAGGACTGGAACCCCAGGATCTAAAATTTGATGGGGAAAAAAGCTATCTCTTTATTGGTGATAAAAATGTGATAAGAGAAAATGTGACCATTCACCGGGGGACTGCTGAAGGTGGTGGGGAGACAAGAATTGGAAATGATAATTTAATTATGGCCTACTGTCATGTTGCCCATGACTGCCAGTTAGGAAATCATATTATAATGTCTAATGCCACCAATCTGGCAGGACATGTTATCATAGAAGATAATGTAGTAATTTCTGGTATGGTAGGAGTTCATCAGTTTGTGAGAATTGGAAAAATGAGTATGACAGGTGCACATTCCAAAGTTGTAAAAGATGTGCCTCCATATGTACTTGTAGATGGTCATCCAGCTGGAGTAAATGGTATCAATGTAGTAGGACTGCGCAGAAATGGGGTAACACCTGCACTGAGGAGAGAAATCAAAAAAGCCTACAAAATTTTGTATAGATCAAAACTAAATATAGATGAAGCAATTAAAAAGATGGATCAGGAGCTTGATGCAAGTGAAGAAATAGAACATTTTTTGAGATTTTTGAGAAATGTACAGCGCGGTATCTGTCGTTAGGATGATAAAAATATGGAAAAAATAGCACTGATAGCAGGCTGGGGAGAACTTCCTGCTGTGTGGGCAGAAAGAGCAACTAAAGCAGGGCTGGACATAGCTGTATTTACACTTGCTGAAGAAGAGACAGTATCCTTTGCTGACCTATCATTAGAAACAGTAAGTATAAATATCGGCCATATTGATAAGCTGATCGGACTCATTCATAATAATAATATCAAAAAAGTTCTAATGATTGGTAAGGTGAGGAAATCGCATCTTTTTAGCGGTATCAGTCTGGATGACAGAATGAAGGTTATTTTGTCCGAACTTGAAGATTACAATGATGATACAATAATGAGGGCAGTTGTTGAAGAATTCATAAAAGAAGGAATTGATGTATTACCACAGTCATATCTGTTGGAAGATATGCTGCCTGAAGCAGGTCTTATTACTTCAGAAAAGCCTGATTTTAGAGTCGCTGCCGATATGGAATATGGATTAAACATGGCCCATAATTTGGGTAGGCTGGATATCGGCCAGACTGTTCTTGTTAAAGATAAAGCAGTTATGGCTGTTGAAGCTATTGAAGGAACAGATGAAGCCATCAAAAGAGCTGCTAAATTCGGCGGCAGAGGAATAGTAATGGCAAAAGCAAGCAAACCACAGCAGGATATCAGAGTTGATATACCGACTGTTGGTTTAAAAACACTCAATCTGCTGCTTGAAGCAGGGGCAGATGGACTGATAATTGAAGCAGGAAAAACCTTTCTGCTTGATAAAGAAGAATTTTGCCTAAGGGCAGAAAAAGGTGGTCTTAAAGTAGTGGCCGCTTCTTTTACAGAAGAAGGTGAACTGATAATACCATGGGGAGAGTAATGGTATCTGCCGGTGAAGTATCTGGAGATATGCATGCGGCAGAGGTAGTGAAAAAAATATCGGATATAGTCCCGGACAGTGAATTTTTTGGTATGGGATCTACCCGACTTAGAGAAGCTGGAGCAGAAATTATTATAGATCCTACTGAAGTAAGCACAATTGGATATATGGAGGCAGTAAAGAATTTAAAGACCCATCTAAAAAATTTAAAAACGATGAAAAATTTGATTAAAGAAAGAAAACCGGATGTAGTATTTCTGGTTGACTATTCATTTTTTAATATGAGAATGGCAAAAGCCTGCAGCAAATTTGGTGTACCAGCTGTTGATTATTTCCCACCAACTGCCTGGATTTATCGCAAAAAAAGGGCAGATAAAATGGCAGCATATGGAACCGAAATTGCTGCTGTTTTTCCTATGGAGAGGGATGTTTACGAAAAAGCAGGGGCAGAAGTTACTTTTGTCGGCCATCCACTGATAGATATGGTTAAAGTGGATGAAAGCAGAAAAGAGATCAGAGCTGAACTCAGCTGTGCAGAAGATGAGTTTTTAATTGGCATTCTTCCCGGAAGTAGAAAATCGGAAATAGATAGACTGCTTTGTAAAATGATTAAATCAGCAGAAAAGCTAAAAAAAACATATGATAGAGTTAATTTTGTTATTGCAGCAGCTGATAGAGCTGCTGAAGAGATGATAGAGAAATATCAAATGGAAGCAGGTTCCAATATTAAAACTGTAAAAGACTACAGCTATCAGATCATGAAAGGGGCGGATTTTATTATAACTGCTTCTGGAACGGCAACTGTTGAAGCAGCTGTTTTAAATACTCCCATGATAATCTGCTATCAGACTGGTAAAACTTCTTACTGGCTGGGAAAGAAAGTTTTTAAAATTGACCATATTGGCATGCCGAACATTATTGCCGGCTATGAGCTGCTGCCAGAATTTGTACAGGAAGATTTTACGGTAAATAATATTTACAGTAAAGCTGCTGAGTTTATAGAAAGTCCCGACAAATTAGATAAGATATGTGATGGACTTAAAAAAGTAAGAAAGAAGCTCGGTGGTGGAGGTGCTGTTGAGCGGACAGCTGAACTGGTTGTCAAAAAAGGGGGCCTTAAATAACAGTTGAAAAACAGCAGATTTATTTTAGCCATAATTTTGATTTTAATTACTGTTTTTGGTATTTATTTCAGCTTAAGGCAGGATCCTATGAGCAGTCAGCCCGAAATAGAAAAGGAAGCGGAAAAACCACAGCAGCAGCTGGCAGAAGTTTTTTTTACAGTATATGACAGTGATGAAAGTCACCGCCTTGAACTGCAGACAGAAGATCTAAAAAATTACAGTCAAAAAAAACTTATGGAGCTGAAACCTGTTCATGTTGAGGTATATAATGATGATACAGGGGAACTCCTTTATATTATGGATGGTGAAAGCGGAGTTTATTATACTGATAATAAAATTTTAAATATTAAGGGTCCGGTGGACTTTGATAGAAATAAGTATACTATTTACTGTATGGAAATAGTATATGATCTTAAAGAAGATATTTTAAAAGGAAAAAAAGATGTTGAAATCTACGGTCCAAACTTTGTAGGGAAGGGACACAGATTTAAGTCTGATCTGAATATTGAAGATCTTGAACTGTTCCGCAGTAAAGAGAAAAAAGCGGTAATAAATTTTAAGGAGAGCAGAAATGAAGAATAAATGCCTGATCATCTTATTTACATTTTTAATAATGACAGCTGCTGTTTTTTCAGTATCGGCAGAAAGAGAACTCAGCGGAGATAAGCTGGACTTTATACCTACTGGTGAAGGCTATTCTTTTACTGCAGTTGGTAATGTGGAATTAATTTATGATGATATCACTCTTAGATCTGTCGGCAGAGGGAGCTATGATCAGACCACAGGTGATATTCATTTTGAAGATGAAGTAGAACTCTTTTATCTTGATTATGAGGCTTATTCAGATCTGCTTTATGGTAATATAGAACAAGAAGTATTTCATCTGAGAGAAAATCCGGAAATTTTGGGACCTGATTCACATCTAAAAGGTGATAAAATAGATGTCTACAGAGCTGAACAAAAGATAGAAGTAAGGGAAAACACCTATCTGGATTATCAAAATCTGCAGGCCTATTCGGAAAAGATAGATTATTATATGGATAGAGAAATAATTATACTCGAAGGTAATGTAGAAGGTACCAGAAATGGCCAGAAATTTTCTGCAGAAAAAGTGACTGTTGACCTGGTAGAAGAAAAAGTTAATATGGAAGGACAGGCCACAGTGGTCTTTCCTCAGGAGGAAAAATCAGATGGCAGTTAAAGCAGAAGGTCTGGTTAAAGAATACAACAAAGAAAAAGTGGTTAATGAGGTGAATATAGACCTTAAAAGAGGAGAAATAGTAGGATTGTTGGGACCAAATGGTGCTGGTAAGACAACAACTTTTTATATGATTCTGGGTCTGATTGTGCCAGATGCAGGGGAAGTTTTTTTTGATGACAAAAAAATTTCTCATCTGCCGGTATACAAAAGAGCCCGTCTTGGTATAGGTTATCTGCCGCAGGAAAGCTCCATTTTCCGCAAAATGACCGTAGAAAATAATATAAAAGCCATTCTTGAATATCAGGATGTTTCTGAACAATTAATAGAAGAAATGACAGATGAGCTGCTGGATGAGCTGCATATTAAAAACTTAAAAAATAGAAAAGGATTTCAACTTTCCGGTGGAGAACGGCGCAGGGTAGAAATTGCCAGAGCTCTGGCAGCTGAACCGTCATTTATACTTCTTGATGAACCTTTTGCAGGGATAGATCCAATTGCTGTTAATGACATTCAGGCTATAATAAACTACCTCAAAGAAAGGGGTCTGGGAGTGCTGATTACAGATCATAATGTGCGGGAAACACTTTCTATCACTGACCGCTCCTATATTATGTATCAGGGAAAAATACTCCTTTCCGGCAGTTCGCAGGAAATTGCAGAAAGTGAGCTGGCAAGAAAATTTTATCTGGGTAATAATTTTACTATATAGAGTGAGGTGCATGTTCTTGAAAATAATTAACAAATACATCTATAAAGAACTGATTGCACCTTTTTTCTTTGGTGTGGCAGCTTTTACAGGAATTTTTGTGGGAACCAATCTTATTTTTGACTTAACAGAATATCATACAAAATGGGGTGTTGATACACTTACTCTTATACAGTTATTTTTTTTGAGTCTGCCGGAAATTATTGTACTTACCTTCCCCATGGCAGCCCTGCTTGGTACAATAATGGCTTTTAACCGTCTTTCTGGAGATAGTGAAATAACAGCTATGAGGAGTGGTGGTATCAGTATTTTTACACTTATACTGCCGGCTTTGATAATGGGACTTGTAACAAGTGCTTTTACAATTGGTATTACAGAATTTGTGGTGCCAGGTGCAAATTACCGGGTAGAACAGATTATATATGAATTCAAACATGGAGAAAAACGGCCGGAAACACAATATGATCTTTTTTTAACTCCACTTGATAATGAAAGCGGCAGACCTGATTATATTCTTTATGCACATAAATTTGATTCTGATAATGGAACTATGAGCGATGTTGTTGTACAGAGTTTTGATAATGGCAGTCCGCAGAGTGTCCTCAAAGCCGATAGTGCTGTCTGGCTGGAAAATGGCTGGAACTTCAAAAATGGTATAATATATTTTTTGGATAAAGAAAATAGATCTCCAGCTCTGATGTTTACAGAATATAGGCTGGAAGAGGCTATTCATACACCGGTGGAAGTTTCCAAATTAGGTAAAAGAATAGATGATATGAATATTAGAGAACTTAAGGAATATATTGATCTGCAGCAGCAGCAGGGAAAGGAAGCCTATGAAGAAAGAGTGAAGTGGCATCAGAGATTTGCCATTCCTATGGCCAGCTTTATATTTGCACTGCTGGCAGCTCCACTGGGAATTCAGCCACAGCGTTCTGGTGGTTCTGCAACAGGATTTGGAATAAGTATTATCATTATTTTTATTTATTACAGTTTGATGACAGTGGGAGATGCTCTCGGAAGTCAGGGAACTATTCCACCATGGTTTGGGGCCTGGCTTCAGAATATTGTAATTTTCCTACTTGGCACTTATATGATTTACAGAACAGCCAGAACTTAAATGAGGAGGTGGAGGCTGGTGAATGGTATATTAATTTTAGTCCTTGTTACTTTTCTGAGTGGACTGATAGCCTATCTGGGCGACAGAATAGGTATGAAGATGGGGAAAAAACGCGTTTCACTTTTTGGTCTCCGCCCGCGCTATTCATCTATAATTATTACTATTGTTACCGGAATTTTAATCGCACTTATATCTGTAACTATACTGCTTTCGGTTTATTCAGAATTGAGACAGGCATTATTTAATATTAATGATGTTTTATACAGGCTCGAATATCTAAACAAAGAGCTTGCAGAAAGAGATAGTGAGCTCAGCTCTCTAAAAAGTGAAATAGAAAAAAGACAGCAGGAAATAAATAAGAAAAATGCCCTTATAGAAAAAAAAGATCAGGAAATACAGCAGAAAGATAAGGAAATTAAGGCAAGTGAAAAAGAACTTAATCAACTGGAAAAACAGCGCAATGAGCTTCAGGCAAAACTGGAAAATCTGCAGCAGGAGCTGAAAGAAGCCAACAGCAATTTACAAACGGCAGCAGCTGAGATAAAAGAGCTGGAGGCAAACAGAGATGACCTCAAAAAAAGAGTATCAGAGCTGGATACACAGCGGAAAGGTCTGGAGGAAAAAGTAGCTGATCTTCAGGAGCAGATAAATAATTTAACAGCTAATTATGAAGAGCTAAAAGAACTGGCAGGCCAGCTTCAGGCAGGTGTCATTTACTATATGGGTGAGGAGATGGTCTATCAAAAAGGTGATATTATCTATACCGATGTCATGGAAGGTGGGCGCAGTGAACAGGAGACAATTTCTGCTCTGAATAAATATCTGCAGGAAGCAAATAAGGTTGCAAAACAGAAGGATATTGAGATAAATGAAGAGACAGGTATGGCTCTCAGACTGCAGACAGAGGATATTTTAAATGCAGCGAGAATTATATATAATATGGATCCAGGCAGCAGGGTAATAGTAAGTCTGGTAGCCAGAGTCAATGTTCCCAAAAACGATTGGCTTTATGCCAATTTTCTCCTTAATGAGGATTTTATAGTCTTCGAAAAAAATGAGCTTATTGTGAGCAGGGAGATTGATGCAGATCAGTCACCAGACCAGATAGAAGCAGAACTTGAAGCTCTGCTGGATAAGGTTAACAACAAGGCTATAAACCAGGGCCTTCTGCCAAATAATTCCGGACAGGTTGGCAGTATAAACTTCAGCTACTTTTATGAAATATTAAATAAAATCAAGTCAATGTCTGGTAGGGTAGAAGTCAGCATCAGAGCTGCAGAGGATATCTGGAGAGTAGATAGGCTGACAAACAATTTGGACTTTAATATTAAGGAGATCGACTGAGATGAATAAACAGATTATAGCTGTTGATCCCGGTAAAGATAAGGTTGGAGTTGCTGTTGTTGACAGTACTACAGGTGTAAAAGAGCAGTTGATAATTCCAGCCGACAGATTGAGTCAGCATTTAAAGGCGATTTTTAAACACTACCGAATAGATGAGATAGTGCTGGGAAATGGGACAGAGGCAGAAAAAATAGAAAAAAAGATAAGCAATATAAAAAAAGATATAAAAATTCATATAATAGATGAAAGTTCTACCACAGAAGAAGCAGAAGCAAGGTATATTAAAGAAAAGCCCAAGTCCAGGCTGGAGAAACTGCTGCACAAATTTGTTTCTTGGCGGCCCAAAACACCCGTAGATGACTATGCAGCGGTGATAATTGCAGAAAAATATCTTGCAAAACTTGACAAGCAAAAGAAAAATGATTACAATAACAAATAAGATAAGAACCCCGGGGGATTTCCCTCGGGGTTTTTTGTGTGTAAAATAATAAAATGGTAAATTAAACTAAAGGAGGAAATTCTAAGTGGAGTGTTCAATTGTTTTATTGATTATGGTTATGTTGTTTATTGGGAGTTTTGCAGTGACAGTACAGGCAGAAAGTGACTGGGAAATGACAGGTGGATTGGCTATTACAAATACCACCCTCGATGTATGGAATAGTTGGTATGGCAGATTATAAACTTAATGAGAACTGGACTATTGGTGGAGGAATAGGGGTATATAATGGCAGCAAAACAAAGGATTTTGAAGGTGATATTTTAGTAAATAATTTACTGGCCGTTGACCCTGTAAATGATCATAATCCGACTCCAAATCATGAGAAATATGACCTGGATGGAATAAGCTACAGATTTGGTGTTGGTTATGAAAAAGAGATTACTGCAAACTGGGGCTTTAATGGTGGAATCGATTATCTTTATATGGAAATTGATGATGAAGAAGAAGGTAATGTGTACAGTAATGGTTTTTCCTATAATCTGGGATTAGTTTATAACTTTTAATTTAAATCAAATTACTTAAACTTAATATATCACATTAAGATGGTGTTGATTATATCAATATAATCTGTGATAATTTTGGCGAAAGAACTGCATCAATAGATGGTGTCCGGCTTAAAGCCAGTATAGTTATAGATTTTATTAAAAGAAAACCCGATGGGCTTGTCTGCCCTCACAGATGAATAGTGCCTAATTTTGAAGTAATTAAATATGATTCTCCCACAAAAAGGTTATTTGCGTCTCTACTCATTAAGATTGATTAACGAAAAATGCCTAATGTTCCGCAAATACCCTTTTTGTGGACACATCAAATATTACTTTAAAATTATTCTTTTGTACTATTCTCTGGATAATTTTGTCCTTTTCTGTTATAATTAATATGTACAAATATGTATTAAATGGAGGTGGGGAGAGATGAAAAAAACAGTTATATTTATGCTGATTATAATGCTGCTGAGCTTTTCTTCTTGTGTATTAGCTGAAAATATTGAAAAACTTGATAAAGCTGCTGAAAAGAATTTAAAAACTCTCGACCTGCCTGATGAAGAAGATAAAATTTTTTCGGATAAAGGAAGAAAAGAGCTGCTTGGTATTGCATCTATGTTTGACAGTAATATAAATGTGGATGAAATAGAAGTTGAAACTGAACCGTTTGATCTGACAGGAGAAAACATGAGCAGAACTATGAAAGAAGGGCTAAATCTTCTTCCTAACCTTATGCTGGATGCAGATTATAGTGAAGAGATTGATGATGATAATAAACTTGAAACTCAAACAGACCTTAATATTCAATATACAGTTAATTCCCATACATTGATAAGAGCTGGATATTCTCTGGCCAGTCGGGAATGGTGGGATGTAAATGGTATTACAATGCCGGAATCAGGCAGTCTTGATATAGAGCAGACAGCTTTTGAGCCTTTAGAAAGAAGTATAACCGAGAGTGAACCACCACTGGGGAATAAAACTGCGGTTTACAATGAAGAATTAAACAGGAAGCAGAGTCTGGGTATTGCCTATCAGACAAATGATAGAATAACTGTTTCTGCTGATTATATACGCAACAATGAATTTGAAGACTATTTAGGCAGTTCCACCATATTTGGTGTAAGTTTTACAGATGACCTGGGAGCGATAAGGGCTAACTTTCAGCTGGATACAGCCAATAATGTAAAACAGCAGATAACAGGTATTGAACTTGATTTTAAGGATCTAGCAACTTTTAGTGCATCATATAAGCTGCTTGATCCAGCTCAGATAGAATCTGCACTAAATACACAAAAAAGCTCCTGGAATATTGGTCTGGGTGTTAATTTAAATGAAGCGGCTAAAGTTTCTCTTGGGTATGAGGTAACAGAAAGTGAAGATGAATCTGAAGAAAATGAATCCAATATTAAGGCAGCATTTGAAATTAAATTTTAATAGGGAAGGTGAAGTTATTTGAATTTTTTCAGACAGTCATTTTTTGTTGTATTTTTAATTTTTGTATTAAGTTTTGTAACTGCTGTCTCCTCGACTGCAGCCACAGGTATAATTCCTTTAGAACAAATTGGAGAAGTAGAAAAACTTCTCTATGGTAGTCCTCAGAATATACCGATGGTGAAGAGAATAGCAGATATTGAGCAGACAGTTTATAGTGAAAAACAGTCGGGTTCTATTGTAGAAAGAGCAGAAAAGATTATAAATGATGTGATGATAAGTTCAGAAGGTGAGCCATCACTCCTCTTTTTACTCAATACAGTTGGCTGGTCTTTAAACGGCAGAGTGGGAAGAGGTACAATTGTAGAGCGGCTGGAAAATCTGGAGATGATGATAACCGGTACAAAAGGTGAAGGTCCACTCTGGGACAGAATAAAAAATTTATATAAGGTGAGTATAAGTGGTAAAGAAATACCGGTTAAAAAGGTAACTATTCCTGATGATCAGCTGATAAGAATAAAACTGCTCGAAAGTATAGACTCTGGTCAGTCTTATACAGGTCAGCTTATTCCCTATGAAGTAGTTAATGATATTACTATAGAAGACAGCCTGGTAATTCCATCTGGCATGAAAGGATATCTGAAGGTATCTGATATAAAATCCGCCGGTAAAATGGGTAAAGATGGTGATATTAAAATAAGTTTTAAAAAACTTATGCAGCTGGATGGAAATTATCTTTCTGTTGAATTAAATGAAGAGGCACAGGAAGAGAATAAATCACAAAAGCTTGCTATTGGAGCTAGTCTGCTGGGAACAGCACTCTTTGGACTTCCCGGTGTAGTTGCCGGTTATTTTGTAGAAGGTGAAGAAGAAAAAATTCCAGCTGGTTCGGAATTTTATATACAGAGCAACGGCAGCCAGGAAGCATTTGGCCTCCTCGTAAATAATGACTAGACAAAAAACCTGTCCGGGGAAACTGCGGGCAGGTTTGTTTTTTGTGTGCTCCGTAAATTATTCTGATAATAGGTGAAAGTCCTATCTATGTTGTGGCATGTATCATGTAGAAGTCAACAGTGACAGGGTGTT
>NZ_QPJN01000009.1:0-80111 GCF_003338615.1 Halanaerobium sp. DL-01 | reverse complement strand
TCTGTGATATTCAATTTTTTTGTTGTTGAGAACTAATTTTTAGATTTAAAAGCTTAGTTTAGATTGAATATGCTTAATGTTTTTGTGTTACAATCATATTTTATCTACTGAAAAAATGATGATCACTAAAATCAAGATTAATCTTTCCTCTTTCTTCTGTATATCTACTGGAAAGCAGCTCTATCTCTTCATGACATTTAGAACACAATGTACGGCTGCTATTAGTTTCTGCACCACAAACTCTACACTTCACTTCAGACACCTCCTTATATAAATTAAATTTGTGAATTGCTTCACTTTATTATCTATATTTATACTACTATAAGTTTTTATAAAAGTCAAGCAATTTAACCAATTTATTTAATTTTTGCTAGTATTCCATTAATAAAAGAAGGTGAATCATCATCTCCAAATTTTTTTGCTATCCTCACTGCTTCATTTATGGCAACTCCAATCGGTATATCATTTTTTATTTCATAGATGGCAATTCGCATAATATTTCTATCCACCACTGGCATTCTGTCCACCTTCCAGTCAATAGCATATTTATTAATATTTGCATCCAGTATTTCTATCTGTGAACTAATACCTTTTACCAGTTTAAAAGTATAATTTTCTTCCTCTACACCTTTTTTTCGCAGAAAGTTCCTGCAGTAATTTTCTACACTTTCTCTGTCGAATTTATTTTTAATATCAAGACCATAGAGAATCTGGAGAGCCCAGATTCTCTGGCTGTGGCGCGAGCTTTTTTTCATTTCCTGATTACCTCATTCCCAGTCTAAACTCTATTTAAATCTTTCTGGTATTATTTTATCGATTAGTGTTTTCATATCTTCTTCTATATTCCACCTGGAGCCAATTACATATCCCAACCCGGTAGTTATCACTAAAAGTAATGTTTTAAAAAAACCAATACTTAAAATTAAAATTCCTATTATAAAACCTATCACTGCACCTATTACTCTGCTCTGATTTTTAAAATAAAACTGGTACAGGTTATCATAAAAATCCTTTTTATCCATTTATCAACCACCTCATTCAGATGTGCTGGGAAATTTTTTTTTCTTTTTTACATCCTGAATCAAAATTTCTACTTTATTAACATCTATACCGACAGTTTCTTTAACATGTTCTTTTAAATCATTTTGTATTTCCTGACTGATATGCGGCAGATCTCCCGGCACAGTTAAATTTCCATTTAAGATAATATTAATTCCTTCTGGCATATCTTCTATTTCAATACTAATATCTTCAATTTTTCTATTTATCATAACTCTATCTCTAATAAGATTCTTCAGAGCAGAAATAGTGATACTTATATCTCCACTTTCAGAGCTAATAATTCTGGTTGACTTAATTTTTTTGCTTATAAAAAATGGGTAAAGCAGTAGTGAAGCTGCCAGAAATAGTATCAAAGTTACAATACCTGCTTCCCAGCTTCCATAAAGAGCAGCAAAAAAATCAGGTACAGCTGATTGAGATAGGAGTCCAAAAAAGTAAAGTGAGACAGTTATAGAAACTGCCATAACTATTAATGCCAGTAAAAATGAAATCAAATTATTAATTATCTTCATCTGATAACCTCCAGTCTATTTCAAATCTGGAATACTATTCCTTTTCAACTTCTTCTTCAACCTCTTCTACTTCAACCTCTTCTACCTGATCTTCTTCCTCATCCGGAAAGTTAACACCCTGTACATGTACATTAACTGATTTAACATCCAGTCCTGTCATTCCTTCAATCGCCTGTTTTACATTATTCTGAATTTCCCAGGCTACTTCTGGAATAGAATTACCATATTCGATAATAACAAAAATATCCACTTCCACAGTTTCTTCAGTTACTTCTACTTTTACACCTTTGCTTAAATTTTTCCGTCCCAGAAGATCTGCTATACTGCCTGCAATACCACCACTCATCCCAACTACACCTTCTACTTCTGTAGCAGCAAGACCTGTAATAATGCTTACAACTTCATCGGCAATTTTTATTTTCCCTTTTTCTTCATAATTTTTCTTATTCTCTGTCATTTTATTACCTCCTTTTATTTTGATAAAACTTAACCCTTTAAACTATCCCTTAATAGCATCAATAAGTGATTTTTTGTCCTTATATTCACCAACAATTATGGCTCCCACCTTTTCTCCATTTTCATCTTCTATAACCTTAACATATATGTCATTATCCAAAATAATTTCTTCCCTGTAATCTCCTCCTTTATTCAATTCTCCAATTGAAACCACATCAATGCCGGCTATTTTTAGAGAGTGAGAAGGAATAAAACCATTAAATTCTGCTTTCTGCCCTGTCATAATCTTTCCCGCCACCTTTCCTTCTTCCATTGAAGGTGGCCAAATTCCATAAACTCTACCTTGATATTCTGCTGCATCTCCAGCTGCAAATACAGAGTCCACATTTGTTTTCATTTTGCTGTCCACCACAATACCTCTGTTTGTTTCAATCGGAGTATCTGCTACCAGATCTATATTAGACCGTACACCTGTGGAAAGAAGTACAAGGTCAGTATCAATAGTACTGCCATCTTCTAATTTGACTGTTTCTACTTTATCACTGCCGATAAATTCTTCTGTTGATGCTTCTATCATAATTTCTATATTTTTGTCCTCCAGTTTTTTCTGCAGCAGTTTTCCACCCTTTTCGTCAAGCTGTTGTGATAAGAGATAGGGGGATTTCTCCAGGACATACGGTTTTAGTCCTGCTTTAGCAAAATTGTAGGCTGATTCCAGTCCCAGCAGTCCTCCACCAACTACAACAGCTGTTGAACAATTTTTTACTTTAGAGTAAATTTCCTCTGCATCTTTACCATTCCGCAGTGTAAATACATTTTTGAGTTTACATCCTTTTATAGGTGGTACAAAAGAATGTGCACCATTTGCCAGCAGCAGTTTATCATAATAATATGTTTTTGCTTTATCGCTTTCTACAAATTTTACCGATGTATCTATACTGAGTATTTTTTCTTCCAGATGCAGTTCAATATCATTATTTTCAAACCACGACTTATCATTTATAATTATATCGTCCACATCGACTTCTCCAGACAAACACTCTATCAGTCTGGGACGGTAATAAAATGGAAAAGGTTCTTCTGTAAAAACTACAATTTCATCTTTTCCGTCTCTTACCTTTATCATCTCTTTGATAGCTGATGTTCCCGCTACACCAGCACCAACTACTAAATATCTCATTATATGCCTCCTCTTTAAATTAAAGTTATCTCTTTAATACTCGCTCCTCACATTAGTAAAACAGACCAACTATTATTTTGAATTTCTTTCACTACTTTTCTCATCTTTGTAATGAACTACTTATCTATTAATTTTTAAAACAAAAATCAATAGATAAATATTTTTAGATTTCTCAATTTGTTCAGCTATTAACCCGCTCTATATATTCATCAGTTCTGCTGTCTATCTTAATTGTATCACCTTCATTAATAAATAAAGGTACCTGTACTACAAGACCTGTTTCCATTGTTGCTGGTTTACTTCCACCTGATACGGTATTTCCCTTTATACCAGGCTGAGTTTTTTCTACTTTCAACTCTACAAAGGTAGGAAGATCAATATCTATGGGACGCCCCTGATATATAGATATATCAAGCTCCATATTTTCTTTTAGATATTTAATTTTATCTCCCAGCTGTTCCTGATTGAGGTGGAATTGCTCATAGGTATCATTATCCATAAATATATAATCACTGCCATCCCAGTACAAAAACTGCATTTTCTTTTTTTCTACATGGGCGGTCTCTACTTTTTCTCCTGCTTTAAAAGTTTTATTTATTATATATCCTTCTTCCACATTGCGCAGTTTAGTTCTGACAAAAGCACTACCTCTGCCTGATTTTGAGTGCTGAAATTCAACAACCTGATATACTTCACCATCCAATTCTATAGTTAATCCTGTATTAAAATCATTTGTTGAGATCACTATATACACCTCCATAAAAATATACTGTATTTAATTCTACACTGCATTTCAATTATAGCAGAAATATCTTTTATAGACAAATCACAATATTTTTCTTATTTTCTTATAATATAATCAGTTCTTTGGGAGCAGAGTTTAAAACCTGACAACCATCTTCTTTTATCAGCAGATCATCCTCTATTCGTACTCCACCCAGTCCGCTGACATATATCCCTGGCTCATCAGTTACAATCATACCTTCTTTGAGTACATCATTAGAGCTGTAAGAAAGCCTGGGAGCTTCATGAATCTGAAGACCTACACCATGTCCAAGTCCATGCCCAAAATTATCTCCATAACCTGAATTTTTAATAAAATCTCTGGCAATACTATCAGCTTCAACAGCTGTCATGCCTGCTTTAATTTCTTCAATCACTTTTTTTTGAGCTGTAAAAACCAGATCATAAATTTCTTTTAATTTTTCATCAGGTTCACCAAGAGCTACTGTGCGTGTTATATCAGAATGATAACCTCTGTAGACTGTACCAAAATCCATTGTTATCAAATCACCCACTTCCAGCTTTTTATCTGCTGCAACTCCATGTGGCAATGCACCTCTTTTACCTGATGCTACTATAAAATCAAAGGCATTTGCTTCTCCTCCACCTTTTTTCATGCTGAATTCCAGCTCAAGTGATACTTCTTTTTCAGTAATTCCCGGTCTAATGAAATTTAAAATATGAAAAAAAGCTCTATCAGAAATTTCAACTGCCTTTTTAATAAGCTCAACTTCTGATGCTTCCTTTATAGTTCTAAGTTTTTCAACAATATTTTTCTGGGGAATCAGCTTTCCAATAGGAAATTTTTCTCTGTATTCCTGAAATTCGCTGTAAGTAGTGTGCTCTGACTCAAAAGCAAGTTCATCCACATCAGATTTTTTCAGCAGTTTACCAATCCCTTCCACAACTCTGCTGTTAATCACTTCTATTCTGCAGGCTTCTGTCTGCGCTTCCGCCTGCTCTGTATAGCGAGAATCTGTAATAAATATATTATCATTTTTAGTAATCAAAAGTCGTCCAGCTGTACCCGTAAAACCTGTTAAATATCTCACATTTTTTCTGGATGTTATAAAAAAAGCTTCTATTTCTTTTTCTTTCATTTTAGAACGCAGTTTATTTATTCTCTTTTCCATTTAATATTTCTCCTCTCTGAGCAGTTCATTCATTGCTTGTAAAGCTAAAAAATAACCTCTGACACCGAGGCCAGCAATCTGACCAACTGCAGCTGAGGCAGTTATAGATTTATGCCTGTAGTCCTCCCTGCGATAAATATTGCTGATATGTACTTCTATTACAGGAAGCCTCAGGGCAATAAGTGTATCTTTCAGCACTACACTGGTATGTGTTAGTCCGGCTGGATTTATAATAACACCTGCTGAATCATCAATCAAACCCTGCAGATAATCAACTATTTCTCCTTCATGATTGCTCTGAAATATATCTACTTCAAGCTCCAGCTCTTCTGCTTTCTGTTTTATTTGTTTATTCATTTCATTATAATTTGTTGTCCCATAAACTTCCGGTTCTCTAACTCCCAGAAGATTAATATTTGGTCCGTGAACTACTGCCACTTTCTGCATAGATATTCCTCCATATATTTTTTTATTTTTTCCTGACCAATATCAAAGGTAACAAACGGATTCCCAATTCCATTTAAAAGTATCCAGGGTTGTCTGCTGTCCACAATTTTTTTGTCATGTGTAAGATAATCTGCAAGTTCTTCTACTTCTATATCTTTAGAGGGAAATAGTTTGAAATTAAAATAACTTATGAGTTCTATAATATCTTCAAACTCTTTTTGGCTGAGTTCAGCTTCTCTAGTAGAAATATAGGCGGTAAAAGCCAGCCCAACTGCAACTGCTTCTCCATGACTCATCTCAAAATTTTCTGCTGCTTCTACAGCATGACCGAAGGTATGACCTAGATTTAACATTCTCCTCAAACCCTGATCTTTAATATCTTCAGAGACAAAGTGATTTTTAAGCTTTAATGCCTTTTTTGATATTTTCAGCATAAAGTCATCATCAAGATCCAGCAGTTCTTCTCTATTTGCTTTGACAAGCTGATAAAATTCTCCTCCTGCCAGCAGAGCATATTTTATTATCTCTCCTGTACCTGACCTGCGGTCTCTATCCTCAAGTGTTGACAGCCATTTTAACGAATAATAGACCATTTCTGGCTGATAGAATGTACCGATTAAATTTTTGGTATTTCTAAAATTAACAGCTGTTTTTCCTCCAACACTGCTATCAAGCTGAGAGATAATAGTTGTCGGCAGCTGTATTAATTTAAGACCTCTCAGATATGTGGAAGCAATTAAAGCCCCCAGATCACCAATTGTTCCACCACCAAATACTATTACATAATCACTTCTACTGAAATTATTATCATAAAGAATGTTATATGCTTTTTCTAAATTTTTTAGATCTTTTACATGTTCTCCACCTTTTAAAAAGAATTCAGAAACACTGCTGGCTGATCTATTGAACTGTTCCAGTATTTTTTCACCGTGGAGATTAATAACCTTTATATCTGCTGCCAGAAATACTTTCCTATCTTTAATTTTCTTTAAAATAGTATTAAATGAATTAAAGCTGAAATCACTGCTTATCAGCACAGGATAGCTGTTTTTCTTTTCACTGAGATGGATCTCAACTTTTTCTATTTTAAGTTTTTTAATTATAATTTCTGCCACCTCTTCTGCTGAATATTTTTTTGTATTTATATGTACCGGTAATTCCTGATATGATCTTTCTCTTTTTTTCATTAAATCATTTATATCTCCTGGTAAATCTATATTCTTTAAAAGTGGGCGCTTTTCTGATCTATCTGCAGTTCTTTTCAAAACCTCTTCTGCTGTCAGATCAAGACAGAAAATCTCTGTGCTGTTAATCAATTTATCTCTTAAGGTTTTATCCAGTACTGCACCACCGCCTACTGACATCACAAAATCTTCCTCTTTATCAAGCAGGTTCAAAATTATTTCTTTTTCCAATTTGCGAAAATAATCTTCACCTTTCTGGGCAAAAATATTTTCTACTGACATGCCGCTCTGTTTCTCAATTTCCTTATCACTATCATAAAATTTAAATCCTGTTTTAGCAGCAAGTATCCTTCCTGTAGTTGTCTTTCCGGCTGCCATAAATCCGGCTAATACTATTATCAAAATGATACCTCCCTCTATATCTTTAATATATGCAAACTGCCGCATCGAACTACCAGATTACATTAAAATATATTTTAGTCATTTTAGAGCTGCAAAAGGGGTATACAGAAATATTGAAATTTTTAGATTTATTAAAAAGAAAATTCAGGGTTTCCCCTGAATTATACTTCTATAAAACTGATAAATATCCTCTATTACTGTTTTTGCAGCAGTTCTTTTATTTCTTTTTCTGTTAAATCAATAAATTCTTTCTTGTTATTTTTTGTTTTTTCACTCTCTTTTTTATTTTTATATTTCTTTATTATTGTTTCTGCTTTTGATGCAGAAAAACCGCCTTGTTTATCTTTATTAATTTCCTCTTTTTTATTGGTTTTATTGACATCTACTATTTTTTTTGTTTCTATAATTTTCGGAGTAATAAATATCATAAGCTCTGTGTGCATTTCTGATTTTTCTTCAGAACTAAATAATTTTCCCAATACAGGAATATCAGAAATTACCGGTATATCTATTTTGTTTTTAACAATGTTTTCTTTAATAAGCCCACCAATAGCAAATGTCTGCCCATCTTCAAGTATTACTGTTGTTTCTGCTTTGCGAGAATTAACAGCAGGCAGTCCCTCACTAAGCGTCTGTCCAATGCTGTTGACAGCCGGCTGTATATTGAGCATTATCTGTTTTTTGTTAATTATTCTGGGCAAAAATTCAAGTATTATACCTGCATCTATGTATTCTATTGTGGAGACAGTTTTATCTGATTCTACCCTCTCCAATTTAACAGGTATTTGATCTCCAATCAAAAGTTTGGCTTTTTTTCTATCTACTGTCATCAGAGACGGGTTTGCTAAAAGAGTGGCTGCCCCTTTTTCTTCCAGCATCTTTAAAGTTTCCGGCCAGCTTAATTCTAATTTTTCAATCTTTTCATTTTTATCTTTAATAATATTTAGTTTTGTCAGCTGATCGGGCTGTACTCCCAGCTCCTTTATTTTATTTCTGCTTATTTCTTCTACACGAGCTGTTATAAGAACCTGTTTTAGAGGAATATCTATCTCTTTAATAATCTTCCCGCATCTTTTTACTGCAAAATCGCTGCCTCTCATCAATATTCTTCCGTTTCTCAGTTCATAAAATTCTATCTGTTCAAACTGCTTTTTAAGCAGTTCTGCTGCATTTTCTGCAGTTATATATTTTAAAGTAAATATTTTTTCGACAGCAGTATTTTCTTTTTCTCTTATTTTATCTTCTGTACTAATAAATATCGTATTGTATGCTGTAGAATAATCCAGATCAAAGCTGCCTACAATCATTGTCAGCGCATCTTTAAAACTAACATCTTTAAGCTGCAGAGTAATAGTTCCTTTCACTGACTTATCACATATAAGATTTATATCAGCCAGATCTGCCAGCATCATAAAAGCTGTTTCTAATTCTACATCTCTCAAATTTAAATCTATTTTTTTGTTAAAATTATCAGGAGCAGATTCTGCTGGTATAATAATCAGAACCTGCAGGAATACTGTAATCAATATTATTATAATATATTTCCATATTAAATCAGCCGTCATTTTTGATGCCTCCAGATAAATATTTCATGTTTGTAATCTTGATATTCAATTTCAATACTGCTGTCTTTTATTTTTGTTATCAAAAAATAGTCTATCTTTTCATTGGCTTTTTTAACTTCAGTTCTGTCTTTATAAGATATAACAGCATATCTTTTATCCTTATCTCCAATTATTCCTTTTAAAACAAAAGGAATTTCTATAATCTTTTTTCTGGTATTTTTATTTTCATTTTCAATTTTATTTGTTTCTTCTGTGGATCTGTTCTGTTCTGTATTGTTTTTATCTTCTTTAATTTTTTCTTCTGCATAATTTTTATTATAATTTTCTTTTTTACTTTTTTCTGTATCTGAATCTTTAAAAAATGGATCTTTTTCATTGTGGAATGTATAGATAGCTTTTCTTAAAACTGCTTTTTCTTCTGTTTTATTATTAGTATTTTTAATATTAGCTCTGCTGCTTTTATCTTTTTCTTTTAAATCTTCTGAATCTAAAAAGTTTTTATCTGTATCTAGTTCTGAAGCAGTACTGGTATTCATATTTTCAGTTTTATCTCTGGACTTTCTGCTAATTTTCAAATTATTTTCTGGTGGTTTTTCCTGTATTAAATATTTTTCGCTATTCGAAAAATTACTGTAAAACAGATATGTTACTAAAATGAAAATCAAAATTGTAATTGAAATTATAAGTTTTTTATTTTTCATCAGACATCAGCTCTAAATATTCCAGCTGCAGATATATGTAAAGCGAATTTTTACCTTTTTTTAATTTAACTTTCTTACACTGTAGATTATCTTTTTGTTTTTCTATTTTATGAAGAAATCTAAGTATACTATTAAAATTACCGCGCAAATTTAAAATCAGCAATTTCTTATCAGAATCATAGGATATTAACTCCAGGTTGTTGTCTTCCAGCAGTTTTAGTATTTCATTTAAGTAATCTGCCCTGCTCTGAGCTGGAGTGTTATTTTGATTGTTTTTGCTATTATGTGATTTGCTGTTTTTAATTTTTTCTTTATATTTTGTTAAAATTATTTTTTCTTTTGTTAATTTTTTCTCAAAATGTATTTTTTTAGCATAGCTTTCTTTAAAATTAAATATCATTATAATAAGAAATGCAAAAAGAGCTGCTATCAGAATATAAATCAGATATGTTTTTGTTTTCGTATTATTTCCTTTCATTCAATGCAGCCTCCAGTGTAAACTGATAGCTGGTATATTTGTTAATTTTCTTGAGTTTTACACTTTTTATCATAGTGTTTGATTTTAACTGTTTTGTGTAGTTTAATATTTCCATTCTATTAACTGTTTTTCCCTGTATTTCAATTAATTTTGAGTCAACCAGCAGATAATCAAAACTCATCTTTTCCGGTATATTTATTATACTTTCGATAATATCACTTTTATCTAAGGCTTCTCCTTTTTTTATAGATGTTTTCTTGTTATTTTTTAACATATAGCTGTATTTATTTTTTAATGTGGAAACATGAGAAATTTGATTTTTTAAATTATCAACTCTATTTGCTATTATGTAATTAAAGATAAATACTGCGGCTGTTAAAATAACGAGCAATAGCACAACTACTTTTGTTATTATATCATGATAAGATATTTCTCTGCTCTTTAAAAGAACTACCATTCATTTACCCCCCAGAGCAGTGATGCCAAAAATATAAACTCATCTTTATCAATATTTTTGAATTTCCCTAAATTAAAAAGCTCAGGGCCTCCTTCAATTACTGCCATATCAGTATTTTTTTTGTTCAAATAATATTTTCTAATTTTTTTGATTTCGCGTTCTATATTTTCTTCTTTAATCTGTGAATGAAGCAAATCAAGGGTATTTTTATAATCTGCAGTAATTGTATAACTGCATCCGATTTTATAATAAAATATGTAATTATTCTGCTTTATAAATTTTTTGTTTAGTGAATATAGAGCTGTCGGAAGTGCTGTTACCAAATAATTATTTGGATATTTATCTAGATTTTTTGTCAGACTATCTATATATTCTTTTTCCACTGCCAGCAGTTTCAAATTTAAATTGTTTTTATTTTCTGGATCAGCAAAATGAATTGAATCATAATAATAATCATTTATTAAATCGATATTGTTCTTATTATACTTTTCATAAAATGATTTTTCAGCTACTTTTATGTCTTCATTTTCTTTCTTTTTAATAATATGAGATGAAAGATAAATCTTTTCCGCAGGTATTAAAATTACATGCCGGCAGTTTAAGTTCAATATCTTTAACTTTTCTAAAGAATTAATATTTTTTATTCCTTCTATTGAAGTTATTTTTTTATCATCATACTTTGCAGTCAAATACTTAATATCATCATTCATAGGAATTATAATCGATATATTTTTTTTAAACATTTCTATCACCTCTAGTTATTTTTTTATCGATTATTTTAAGGTTCTTTTTATTAATTACCATAGTAAGCTGACAGCAGTTTTTAGTATTGTTTCTGCATTTAAATATATATACTTCTTCTCCATTTAAATTATCACTATCAAAACTGCAGTCCAGACTAATATTTTTATCAACTGTTAAACTGAAATTTTTTTGAATTTCTAAATCATTTTCAAGTAGATATAATATGTATTCACCTCCTCCTTCAGCTGCCTGTATTTCGCGGGCAGATATATCTTTATTTTTACTCAGCTGATAATTTATATAATTATTCTGTGCCAGAACTGGAATAAATATTCCCAGAAGAGAAATGATTAGCATATTAAAAATCAATATATATCCATACTGCCTGTGCAAATTAATCACCCTGCTCTTATTTAAAGTATTATTAAAAAACAGAAGCTATTTTTTTATATGTATATTTTCTATTTTTATCTCTGTATTCAATTTCTATTAATACCAGCTCTTTATTACTTAATTTTTTAAATTTTACTTCTTCAATATTATCAATTATTGATGTTACACGAGAATAATCCCTGTTTTCTATACTGGCTGAACCCTGGCTCTGGCCCAGTTTTTTTATACCTTCGCTCTGATATATATAAAATTTAAGCCACCTTTTTTCTCCATCAATATATGTATATACTTCCAGTGTGTTTTTATCCGGTATATCTACTATTTCTGCCATTTTTATTTTTGTAAATATGTAGTCTACTGCTAAATGACCGTCCATCTGATGGCCCAGCCTTTTATTTAGGAGATTATGATCTCTGTAGATCAGTGAAATAATCTGCAGAAATGAAATCGTTAAAACAGCAGTAATAGTTAATGCCAACAGTATTTCTAGAAGAGTAAAACCTTTATTATTACCAAATTTTAATCCATTATTATTTTCCATATATCAGCCCCCTTCGTTTCTGAGCAGAGTTATAAGGTGATACTTTTTTTCTTTGTTTTTACACCTGTAATTTACAGTAATCTTAAGTTTATAAAGTCCGCTGTAAATTCTGCCATCTGCTCTATAAGGAGTCACTTTTAATGAAGCGGCATCAATATCTTTTTCCAGTCCTGCTTCTTCCAAAATTTTTATATTTCTTACAGCAGATAATTTGTTATCACCGGTGTATTTTTGTAAATCAATTTTTTCTTTTCTTAAAGTTTCAATCACTGACTCAGCAAAATTAACCGCACTGTTTTTGTTTTCTAAAAATGTCTGTACATTAAGTCCTGTTTTTATAGTTCTACTGAAAACAGTCATTACAATTCCAGCAAGTGAAATTGAAATTATTACCTCCAGCAGACTAAATCCTCTACTATTTTTCACTTCTAACCCTCCCCAGCTGATTTACTGTCAGCGAATATATTTCTCCTCCTGGATAAGAAAGCCCTATAGTACCTCCTCTGGCCATACCTGAACCCATAAATCTTATCCATTCATAATATTCATCTTCTATCAGCTGCAAATTTATAGTTTTATATAAGAGGAGCTCAGCTGAATAATATCCTCTTCTCTTTATGATTTTCTGATCATTTTCTTCAGTATAAAAATAATATGGTATTTTATCTCCATTAGAAATGGTGTATATTCTAAAAACATATTTTTTATTTTTTAAAATAGCTTCAGCTCTGGCCCATCTTAAATCTGCTTTTAGCACAGATATTGTTCTTTTTAGCTCATAATTTTCTCTGCTTTCTTTTAGATTCGGAATAAAAATGCTGACAGTTCCGATAATTATAATTACCAGCATAACTTCTAAAAGTGTAAAACCGCTGTTTTTATTTAGTTTATTTTTTATCATTATTTTATTTACTTAAATTGCTGGTGCAGTTTCTGCTGGCCCTGCTACACTAGCTTCTTCTGTAGAAGTATAGTAAAATTTGCTGTCTTCTGTTTCATAATAAACCAGATATTTATCGGCTCCAGATGATTCTGAAGCACTGTCTGTCTGATACTGATAATTTTCTGCACTTTTCTTTAATTTCAAATCATCCAGATCTTCAGCAACAGCCGAGAGGGAAGATGCAGTAGATTGGACAGGATAAGATTCATTATCAAGATAATATAATTCCAGACTATGCATAATATTGTGCAGATCGCTTTTTACCACAGCTAGATCTGCCCTTTTTTTAACACCTGTTAATCCAGGCACAGCAATACTGACAAGAATACCCAGCACAACAATTACAATTAATAGTTCAATCAGAGTAAAACCATTTTCTTTTTTTATCAATTTTATTCCATCCTTTCTTTTACATGAGTTTCTCCAAAATTAATTTTAGAACTATAAAAGAAATTTCGTTAAGATTCATATACTGAAAAATTCAATATTACTTCAACTTTTTTACAGCGTAGTTTGAAAAGCAGTAAACTTTAAATTTTTTACTATTGACTGCTAAATAAAATGATTAAAAAACATAGGAATTAAATAATCAAATAAAGCTGAAACATTGGCATAATTACTGCAGCTGATATAAGCCCAACACAGACTGCAGTAATAAATATAAGTGATGGTTCTAGATATTGTAATAAACCTTCAGTTTTTTTGCTTAAGAGTTCATAATAATAATCACCTGCCTTTTCCATCATATATTCTAAATTTCCGGTTTCTGCCCCCACTGCACTGAAATAATAAAATATATCGGGTATTAAACTGCTTTTTGCAAATATTTTAACAGGAGAAACTCCCTGTGAAATTTCTGCACTGCTTTTATGCAGAAACTCTCTATAAGCCTTGTTGTCTGTCATATCTGCAGCCATTTTTAATGTCTCAACCAGGCCAATACCACTGCCTAAAATAACTGCCATATAGGATGATAAACGAGCTATTATAGAAATTTTATAAATTTCTCCGATAATCGGTATTTTTAACAGATAAATTTTAAGTATATCTTCTGTTTTTTTGTCTGCAGTTAGCAAAATTAGCAGAATAATAATCAGGAATATAAGCAGCAGAATAATTAAAATATTGCCTTCCAGTAAGTCTGCAGTTTTAAGCATTATCTCTGTCAGCAGGGGAAGTTCTCCTTCAAACTCGGAAAATATATCAGAAAAAACCGGTAAAATATATGTCATCAAAAAAACCGCTGCTGTAAAAACAGTTATTAATACAGTTACAGGATAAAAACTGCTCTTTTTAATTTCTGATTTTAGTTTTTCCTGTCTTATATAGTAATTTTCTAAATTATGAAATACTTCTGCCAAACTGGCTGTTTTTTCACCAATTTTAACTATTTTTAGGTAAAAATTTGGAAAATTAAAGCTGGAACTCTGCAGAGAGATATTCAGTGACGACCCTGCCTCAACATTTTTGAGTATTTCATTGATTATCTTTTTTTCTTTATTGTTTTTAAACTGCTTTTTTAAAGCAAGTAAAGCTCTCCTGAGGTCAAGACCTGAATCAAGCAGAATATACATCTGTCCAGAAAAAAGCTTTAAATTAAATTTTTGTTTGAACAAATTTTTCAGATTCATTATTAACATCCTTTGGCTGCAATTACACGCATTAATTCCTGTCGAGAAGTTTTTCCATCTGCTAAAATATCCACACTGCTTTCTAATAATGTCTCCATACCATTAAGTTCTGCAGCTTGCTGAATAGCTGCTTCTGAAGCATTATTATTTATCAGTTTTCTTATCTTTTTATCAACTATTAATATTTCTGCTGCTGCAGTTCTACCTGTATAACCACTGCCTCCACATTCTGAACATCCTTTTTTTCTGTATATAATCTTTTTTTTTAAATGTGGAAATTTTTCACTCAACTTATCATCAACTTTATCTTTTATTTTACAGGCAGAACACAAAGTTCTTAACAGCCTCTGAGAAATAACTGCTGAAAGAGCTGTAGAAATTAAATAAGCAGGAATGCCAATATCAAGCAGCCTTTTTACTGCAGCAGCAGAATTAATTGTATGTATAGTACTGAAAACAAGATGCCCTGTTACAGCAGCCCGAACAGCTATTTCTGCACTTTCCTGATCTCTTATCTCCCCAATCATAATTATATCCGGATCCTGCCTCAAAAGAGATCTTAAAGCTATGTGGAATGTCATACCTCTTTTTTTATTTACCTCTATTTGATTTAAATTCTTCAACCTGTATTCAACAGGATCTTCAACTGTCATTATATTAATCCCTTCAGCTGTCAGTGCTCTAAGCATGGTAAATAATGTGGTGGTTTTTCCACTACCGGTTGGACCTGCAAAAAGAACAATACCTGATCCTATCTGTAATATTTTTTTCAGCTGCTTAATCTTTTTATTATTAAATCCAAGTTTTGAAAAAGACAGAAGTGAAAGGTCTTTGGATAAAAGACGCAAAACAGCTTTTTCTCCATATATAGTGGGGATTACTGAAATTCTTAAATCATAATTCATATTGTCAATAGGAATCTCTAATCGACCGTCCTGAGGGAGATGTCTTACAGTTATATCCATTCCAGAGATCACTTTTATGCGCGAAATCACTGCAGCAGCAATTTCTAATGGCAGCTCATAGTATTTTTTTAACATTCCATCTATTCTATATCGTATTTGAAATATATTTTCCTGTGGTTCAAGGTGAATGTCACTTGCCTTTAATGCAGCAGCTTCTTTTAAAATTCGATCCACAAGTTTTACAACAGGTGTATCTTTTATCATTTCTTTTAACTGTTCTATATCTGGATCACGGATATTTTTCATGCTGCCAAATTGATTTATAAGTTCAGATTGATCTATACTGAAATAATTTCCATATATTTTTTCTTTCATTTTTTTATAATTTTCTTCTGAAACTAAAACCTCTTCGATCCAGAAGTCGGTCAAATACTTCAGATTTTCTCTGATCTTTAAATCCAGTGGGATTGTCACAGCTAAATAAAGGGTGTCATCTTTTTTATTTAAAGGCAGTACTCCGTATTTTTCTGACATTTCTAAAGAAATATATTCTGAACAGTTTTTTTCAGGTTTGAATTTCTCACTGCTGTAAAGATATATATCAAAATAATTTGCTGTCAGCATCAGCAGTTCTTTTTCTTCTAAAAATTTATTCTTTTTAATAAAATCAATAATTTCTTCAGGATCATTATAATTTTTATCTTTTATTTTTAAATAATTTTTCTTTTTCATGTCTGAACTCTGGTACAGAAATTCCAGAAATTTCTTCATATAATATTACCTCCTCAGTAAATTTATGGAACTATTATTTATATTATTCTTCCTGTATATGGAAATTCCTGCAAATAAATCAATATTTTTTAAATTGCATAATTGGTAATATCTTCAATTTTATTGATATAACAGTAAAAATGGGCATAAAAAAACTCCCCAAAAAATTTGGGGAGTCTGCTAAATTATTAAGTTTTTAAGTTTTATTCCACTACTAGAATTTGTATGCTACAGCTAAAGTAAATTTGCTGTATTCTACATCAAACTCAAAATCTTCTATTGTAGAATTATTTTCATATTCACCTTCAACTTTACCATTATTTACTGAATACATCAATTCCAGAGCTGTATTTTCACTTATATTTACTCCTGCACCCAGACCATAATATAAACCGCCCTTTTCATCGATATCGTCAGCATAGCCAGCACCTTCTAAAGCATTTAACATGTCTATATCAAAAAAATTATAGCCTAAATGGCCAAATAAGTAGGGCCTGTATTTATTTTCAGCTGCAAAGTTATATTTTGCTGCTCCATAAACAGGTATAAAATTCCAGTCAGCCAGTCCAAGTACCGCACTATCCAACCCATATAAATCAACTTCTGTTCCATTTTCTTTTAATTCAGTGACTTCAGTCATATTTCTATCTAAATAATAAGAAACTCCAAAACCTAATTCCCATTTTTCATTATATGGTCTAAAATATTCAAAACCCAGACTAATCTGATCTTCTACATCTGCTTCTCCAGAAATTGATCCAATACGATCACTGCTGTAATCACCATCAGCTTCTGCTCCACCAGGAAAATCAAGCTGCAGTTTAAAAACTGGATATCCCTCTGCTGCTGCCAGACCACTAACTAAAAACATCATTAAAACTAAAACCCCTATAATATACACTTTTTTCATACTAATTTCCCCCTTCTCCTTGCAGGATAATTTTTAATTCCCTAGAAATATATATTAGTATAGCATTTTCCGAATAATATTAATATTACCCATAAGTATAATATTTGGGCAGAAAGGGGAATTTCTTTGCAGTCATTAAGTAAAAAAGAATTGGAAAAAATCTATATGTTTATATTAAAAACCGGTCAGACTATAAATTATGAAAAATATCCCTATTTGTTTTTAAAAGAAATAGAAAAGATCATTCCATATTATGCGGCCAATTTCTTTCTTTTTGATGAAAAAGAAAATCCTGTCTGTGATCCAATCTGTATTAATATAAAAAAAGATACTGTAAATATGTATGAAAAATATTATTACAAACTTGATACAATAAGAGCAAAAGCATTTAATCAGCCAGACCCAATTCGCAGTACTGATCTGCTCAACTACAGTCAATGGGTAAATACTGAATATTTTACTGATTTTATCTCACCAAATAATTTTTATTTTTCCTGTGGTATTGATATTATTTACAGAAATCAGCTTTTAGGTGCAGTAAGCCTTTTTAGAGAAAAAACAGATAAAAACTTTTCTTTAAAAGATCTTCTTGTCCTGGAATTTATAAGTAATCAGGCTGCCAATCAGCTTTTTAAACTGTCTGCAATAAATAAGCTTAATAAAACTGCACAAAGAAAAAAAGAGCAGTTAATTGCTCTCAGTGAAAAAAGATATAATTTAACTGCCCGGGAATCAGAAGTTCTTAATCTGCTTATCTCCGGGAAAAACAACCGAGAAATCGCCGCTGAACTTTATATTTCCATTAATACTGTTAAAAAACATTTAAGTCATATTTATATGAAGGCTAATGTTGACAACAGGACTGAACTTACTTCTGCTGTTTTTAAATGTGAAAAATATATTTTTTGATTTTTACTGCTAACTTTTCCGCCGTTAATCCAAATTCTGCAGCTATTTCATCTCCAGCAGCACTAAAGCCAAACTCTTCAACACCAAAAATTAGAGCACTTCCTCTTAAAATTCTGTACCAACCAGTTGGATTACCAGCTTCTACCGCCACACTTAATTTAACATTTTGGAGCAGCAGCTCCAAATAATTTTGATTTTGATATAATTTTTCTTTTTCAGGTACAGAAATTATTCGAACTCTGTAATCTCTTTTTAGCAGTTCTTTAACCTCCAGAGCGGTTTCAATTTCACTACCGGAAGCCATAACAGCAATATCCGGTTCAGCTTCACCAGAAACTACAAAGGCTCCTTTTTCAAATTCTGCTGCCGATATTTCCTTTTCATAAGCATTAACATTCTGACGGGCCATCACTAAAATTACTGGCTTATTCTTTTCCTCAACTGCAGCCTTCCAGGCCAACTTCACTTCAGTTTCTGTGGCAGGTCTAATAACTCTCAGACCCGGAATCATTCTTAAAGATTCAAGCTGCTCTATCGGCTGATGAGTAGGACCATCTTCACCAACATAAATAGAATCATGTGTGAACACGTAAATTACCGGTAACCCCATCAGAGCTGCCATCCTGATTGAAGGCCGCATATAATCAGAAAAGGTTAAATAAGTTGCAGTCACAGGTCTTAAACCGCCATGCAGCATTATTCCACCTGCTGCCGCTGCCATTGCATGTTCTCTAATTCCAAATTTAATGTTCCTGCCGGCAAAATAACCTCTTTTAATATCCGGATACTGATCCAGATTGATTCTTGTCGAAGCAGAGAGATCAGCTGTTCCTCCAACTAAATAAGGAAGCTTTTCGGCCAGCAGTTGATAATATTCACCTGCATAATTTCTAATCGGCTTCCCCTCTTTTTCCTGAACATCTAAAACATCTAAATCGAAATCTGCCTCAAGCTCAATTCCCGACATTAATTCCTGATATTCTTTCTCAAATTCTGCCTCATAGTTACTTTCAAGTTCCTTCCACTCAGCAAATTCTTTTTTCAGTTCAGCCAGGTAATCACTAAAATATTCATAGACCTTTTCTGGAACCTCAAAATCTCCTGTCGGCAGTCCGGCTTTCTTCTTCATTTCAATTATCTCTTCTTTCCCGAGTGGTGAGGCATGGGCGGAACTGTCACCTTCTTTGCCAGCAATTCCTTTTGCTATAACAGTATCTGCAACTATTAAAGTCGGTCTCTTCTGTTCTACTTTTGCTTTTTTAAATGCAGCTTCTAAATCAGAAAAGCTGCTCCCATCAACATCAGAAATAACCTGCCAGTTAGCAGACTCAAACCTTTTTTTAATATCATCTATAAAAGTTGTCTCAATAGGTCCATCAATTGAAACCCCATTATGATCATAAATAACAATTAATTTATCAAGCTCCAGACTACCTGCCAGCGAGGCTGCCTCATAGCTTATTCCTTCCATTAAATCTCCATCACCAGCTACCACATAGGTATAATGATCAATTAACTTATAATTCTCTTTATTGTATTTTTCAGCTAAAATTTCTTCAGCCAGTGCCATCCCTACTGCATGTGCAAAACCCTGGCCTAAAGGACCGGTAGTCATTTCAACTCCAGGAGTTAGTCCATATTCCGGATGTCCTGGAGTTTTAGAATGGAATTTTCTGTACTTTTTTAGATCTTCAATGCTCACATCATAACCGCTGAGGTGAAGCAGTGAATAAAGCCAAATTGAACCGTGTCCGGCAGATAAAATCAGACGATCTCTATTAAACCAATCAGGGGCTTCAGGATTATATTTCATTTCCTCTGCAAAAAGATAGGCACCAATTTCTGCACACCCCAGAGGCATTCCAGCATGTCCAGAACCGGCATATTCAACTGCATCTGCAGAAAGAGCTCTAACTGTATCAGCAATTTTTTGCAGCATTTATTTCCCTCCTCTATTCTTCTGCCATCTATTTATGAAGAAAGTTAACTAGTTCTTCCAGTGCAGTTTCTGCATCTTCACCTTTACATTTAATTGTTATTTCATTACCTTGGCTTACTCCCAGACTCAAAACCCCCATTATACTTTTGGCATTAACTTCTTTTTCTCCATAAATAATCGTTACATCAGATTTAAAAGTCCCTGCTTTTTGAACAAATTTTGAAGCAGGTCTGGCATGAAGTCCGGTTTCATTAGTTATTTCAACATTTTTTTCTACTGTCATTTTAGCATCCTTTCTAGATTTAATTGAAGATCTCCATATTTTTAACATTATCTTATTTATTAAAATTATTCTGCAGCAGTTTATATGCAGCACCCTCAGATTCTGCCGCTAAAAGATCATCCATTAATTTTCTGTTGTTTGCAAATTCCATAATATCTGTCAGTGCCGGCATATGAGATTTTTTATCTATTGGTGCCAGCACAAAAATAAATTTTATTGGGTCAAATTGATGGCCGAGTTTAATTCCTTTTTTAATTACCAGCAGACTAATCGCTGACTCTTTGACACCATCTTCTATTCCAGCGTGGGCCAGACAGATTTCGGGAGCAATTGCAATATAGGGCCCCTTATCTTCTACAATTCTAATCATTTTTTTAATATAACGAGCTTTAATGAACTCTTTGTCTAAAAGCAGCCGACCGGCTTCCTCAATTGCCTTTTTCCAATCTGCTGTAGTTTTAATTATTTTAATCTGATCTCTTTTAAGCAGAGTTAAAAGATTCTTTTTCTGGTTTTCAACTTGACTTTCAGCCTGCTTACTCCTTTTTTCTGAAGCAAAATATGCCTTTAATTTCTCCAAGGCCGCAGATATCTGCTCCTGGTCTAAAAATGGACTTAGTAAATCTATAATTTCTTCCGACTTTATCTTATGATTTTTTGCAAGCATATTCTCAGAATTTAAAGGCATTTTATCTGCCCTGGTTTTATTTTTTGCTTCTGAAAAAATTCCATATTCCATTTTTCTCTGCTTAAGATAGGCTTTAATTTTTTCAATATCATTTTCCTCTAAAAATGGATTAACCTTAATCACATCAATCTCTTCCAGGCTCAGAGGAATAGTAGAAATCACAAAATCTATTTCTTTTAAAATATCATTGTCCTCCAAATCCAGACTGGATAGGCTGTCAATTATTTCAATTGCTTTAAACTCATTTTTAAGGCGAACTTCTAATAGATTGGTTGTTCCAACACCACTGGAGCAGACAATTGCCACCTTTGCCTTTGTCTTTTTCTGAAAATTAATTCTCTCCAGAGCAGCCCCAAAATGTATGGTTAGATAACCAACCTCGTCTTCACTGATTTCGACATAAAATTCGCTCTGAATCAGCCTCGCTGCCAGTTTTGAAGCCTTAAAAACCTCGCTGTATTTTTCTTTAATATCTTCCAGCAGCGGATTTTGAATTGGTAGATTAAAAATGATCCGGTTGACAATTGCCTGCAGGTGGACAAGAAGACCTGAATATAGTTTCTGATCTCCAGCAAAACTGGTAGAAAAATATTTTTCTACAACTTTAATCATTTCTTTTACTAAGTATTCAAGATTATTTTCGCTTAACTCACTGTCAGCCTTTCCTTCTCTCATTTTTGCACCCAGCAAATGGATAGTAATAAATCCAATTTCATCTTCTGGAATTGCAACAGAAAATTTTTCCTCCAGTAAAAGAGATATTTTTTCAGCAGTCTTAAATTCTTTTTTCTTTTTAATAATCTTTAATCTTTCAGTTTCAATTTTTATATCTTGGTCTGCCAGCAGTCTTGAAATAGCAAAAGCAATATGAATAATCAGACCGGTAAAAGCACTATCAGTAAAGCGAATACCAAGCTCTTTTTCTGCCACTTTTACAACTGACTCAATTTCTTTTAAGTTGAGTTCTCCCAAAAGGTTTTTAATTTCTTTATTATAACCATGTTCCAGACGACTTTTAAAATTCACTTTTTTATTACTCTTATTTAAAAGCTCAATCATATTACCTGCCTCGTAAGATTCATTTAAAAGACTTTTCATTGCATGTCTGATATCAATTTCTGCACCTTCAATTTGTACTCCATAATTTCTTCGCCTAATTAAGGCAAGATCTCTTCTATTAAGCCACTTTTCTACTTGATCTAAATCCTTGCTGACCGTTGCTGAACTGACATCTAAAAGATCTGCCAGTTCAAAAATCAAAATTGGTTCTTTCTTTTGAAATAATCTATACAAAATTAAATATTTACGCATTTTGGCAGAACGAAAATGACGGCTGTTGTAAAAATCATTAAACTCTGCAAAAACTTTAAACTGCTCTTCTGCTTCTCCTTCTAAAAGCACACCGAAATTTGGTTTTTTAGTCAGCTTTAATTCATATTTTTGAATCAAATCTTCAATCTCATTCAGGTCATAGCGAATTGTTCTGCTGCTTACTTTTAAAATTTCAGAAAGAGCCTGTATCGATACAGGCTCTTTCTGATCAACTAGGTATTTGTATAACTCAAATAATCTGGTACTTTTTTTCATGTTTAAGCGAACAGCTTCGCTAGATAACCAATTATTATACCAACAACTCCGAAGTCGGCATCACCAAAGGTTGTATTTGCAAAACCAAGTGATCCTAAGACCGGTAATAAGAGCGCTGGTAAAAATGAGATTAAGACACCATTAACAAAGGCACCGAGCATTGCTCCCTTTTTACCACCTGTGGAATTACCAAATACTCCCGCAGTTGCTCCGGTAAAGAAGTGGGGAACCATGCCGGGAATAATTAAGGCCAGACCTAGAGGTCCAAGGAAGAACATGCTGACAAGCCCACCTAAAAAGCTGAATAAGAAACCAATGATTACCGCATTTGGTGCATAGGTAAAGGTTATCGGGCAGTCCAGTGCAGGCTTTGCATCGGGAACTAACTTTTCACCAATACCCTGGAAGGCAGGAACAATCTCACCAATGATCATTCTTACACCAGTTAAGATAATATGAACACCTGCTGCAAAAGTAATACCCTGCATCAGTGCAAACATAAAGATACTCTGTCCACCCGAATACTGAGAATAAATGTCACGACCAGCAATTAAAGAAACTATAAAGAAAATAATGATCATAGTCAGCATAGTAGAAAGAACTGATTCTTTTAAGAAGTTCAAATATTTAGGAACTTTAATATCTTCAGTGCTGTCTTCTGGATCTCCAACTAGCCTACCAACAAGACCTGCTGCAACATAGCCAGTTGTTCCAAAATGTCCAAGTGCAACATCAGTACCACCGGTAATTTTTTTCATAAATGGTTCTGCTAGAGCCGGGAAAAGCACCATTACAAAACCTAAAATTACAGCTCCAGAGGCTATTAAAGGTACTCCAGTTAATCCTGCTGTACTTAAAACTGCTGATAATAAGGCTGCCATAAAGAAAATATGGTGGCCGGTAAGAAATACATATTTTAATGGAGTAAACCTTGCAAAAAGCAAATTAGCTATAAAACCAAAAGCCATAATCAAAGCAGTTTCAGTACCAAGTGTCTGCTGTGCCAGAGCCACTATTGCCTCATTTGTAGGGATAACCCCTTGAATATTGAAAGCATCTTGAATCATTGGTCCTAAATTATTAAGACTGCCTATCAATACATTGGCACCGGCTCCTAAGATTACAAAACCTAAGATACTCTTTAAAGTTCCTGACATGATCTTAGAAAATGGTTTTTTCAATAAGGTCAGTCCTAAAAATGCCATTAAACCAACTAAAGTTGCCGGTTGATTTAAAACTTCATAAACTAAAAAATTAATAAAAGACATTAAAAAACCCATAAACTACTCCCTCCTTAAAGTTTTTTGTATGCTGCCAGAACTTTTTCCTTAATCTCTTTTTTATCTGTCATATTTTTAACACTAATTACTTCTGCTGGATGCTCAATTTTTTCTCCAATTTCTTCACTGGCAAAAATATAATCTGCCTGTTCCCCCATTATAGAAGATAAATCCTTAACTTCAACTGAACCTTCAATACCTTCCTGCTCCATAATTTTTTCTATATTCATTTTTAAAACCAGGCTGCTTCCCAGGCCCATTCCACATACTGCTAATATTTTCATACATTTTTCCTCCTATTTTAGTTTAGTACTGTAAAATCTTTTTGAACATTTTTCTGTCTAAACGTTGTTTTATAACAGCAATCTATCTTTAAAATTACTGCCTTGCCAGAATACCTTCAATATAGTTTAAGATTTCTTCTGCACTTTCCTTTTCTGCAATATTGTCCACTGCAGATTCTTCCATTAAAACCACTGATAATTCCGAAATTGTTTTGACATGTTTTTCATTATCCACTGTGCCAAAAGCAAAGGCAATTTTTACAGGATCATTATTTTTATTTCCAAATTCTACCGGCTCAGCCAGAGTAATTAAGCTGAGACAGTTTTCTTTAACTCCATCTTCCGGTCTGGCATGTAAAAGAGCAATTCCCTTTCCAATAACTACATAGGGTCCATTATCAATTATTGACTGCTTCATTGCTTTTATATATCTCTCTTCAATTTGATCAGCTTCTAACAAAAGTTTCCCAGTTTCATCAACCACTTCTTCCCAATCATCTGCTTTTATATTTACTGCAATATTTTTCTTTTTCAAAAGGTCTAAAATCAAATCTTTTCACCTCCGAAATTGATTGCTTTTCTTAACTTCTATCTCTATTATACGCACATGATTCCTTAAATAGCAATTGTTAATAAACTACTTTTTTTCTGCCTATTGTGGCAAAAGACTTTATTTATTCAAAAAAGCACTTAAAAACTGATTAATTTCAAGTTCTAAGTGCTTTTTTAATCTTCGAGTATTAATTTGATTTAAGTTTTTTAAAAATATAGACTTTAAGTGCTTTTATTCTCGAATTTTCAATATTTTTTTTAAAAAATAAATTCCCAGTTTTAGCCGTTTCTTAAGAAAAGCATATATTTAAGCATCAGGTGGTATCAACATGTTTTTAATTTTTAAAATGCTAATAGTTATCATAATTGTCATGTTTATAGGTAATCCACTACTATTTACTTGTGTTTTATGATAACAATCATATTTTTTTTTGACATTATCCAGTAATCAGCCAGAAAAATAAGGACAAATACCAGTCGAATAATACATCACCAAAAAATATAATAATTACAGTTCCAATACAGATAAATGGACCAAAAGGAATTCTGCTCTTCCTGTCCAGCACTCCAAATCCCATTAGAGTTAAACCAATAACAGATCCTAAAAGAGAACCAACAAAAATTCCAGCTAACGTCATTTCAAATCCTAAAAAAGAACCAAGCATTGCAGCTAACTTAACATCCCCCATTCCCATGCCACCTTTAAAGATAAAAGCAATCAGTAAAAGCAATAAAGAAGGAATAAAGATGCCAAGTAAAGAATCAAAAATACTAATATAATTAAATATAATTGCGGATAAAAAACCAATTACAATACCAGGATAAGTAATATAATTTGGAATAATCATATATTTATAATCTATATAAGAAATAACAATAAGTGCAGAAATCAGTAAAAGCATAATAAATAATTCAACAGAAATACCAAATTTTAGATAAGTAAATGAAAAGAAAAAACCAGTCAGCAATTCAACAAAAGGATACTGAAAAGATATTTTGCTGCCACAGTAGCGGCATTTACCTCCTGCTGCCAAATAACTTAGTACTGGTATTAGATCAAATGTTTTTAATTTAGTTTTACATTGGGGGCAGTGAGATGGTGGTTTTATAATTGATTGACCTTCAGGTAATCTATAAATAACAACATTTAAGAAGCTGCCAACTATTAGTCCAAATATGAAAATGTATATTGCTGTAGACATCAACTCACCTACTCATCCGAAAATCATGTTTCAGAAATTACTGGAATTAAAACTAAATTCCTGGTGGATGAGTCTCCATTTAAAATAAATGGAGATTGTCACACCAAATAAAGAAAAGCGAAAAAAATTTGCATATTATGGTTTTATTACTATATTTTTAAAATTTTTATGGTAAAATAATATCACAAAAATAGATAAAAATCAATATCAATCATCATCTTTCGCCATTTTTTTTATTTCCTCTTCCGCAATTTTGTGCCAGTCTTTTTTGTCCGGCATTTTCTGTATCCAGAGTTTAAAGGCTGCTTCTGCCTGATATATAAGTGTCGGCAGGCCATTTGCAGTTTGAGCACCTATTTCTTCCGCTTTTTTGAGAAGTGGTGTTTTAAGCGGATTATAAACCATATCAAAAATAAACTGATTTTCATTTAAGTAATCAGTATTGATTACTATTTTCTTTTCGCTTACATTATCATACATTCCCACCGGTGTAGTATCAATTATCAAATCAGCGTTTTTTATCAGTTCAGCATACTTTTCCTCATCAAGGCTCGCTGATTCGTATATTATATCAGTTTTTCTGTTTTCAAAAATATTTACAAGTTCTTCCGCTCTGCTGGCAGTTCTGTTTATAACTGCTACTTCAGCTAAATTTAACTGTTCTAAGGCAACAAGTACAGCCCTTGCCGCTCCACCGGCTCCTATAACAGCTGCTTTTCTTCCTTTAACAGGGAAGCCAGCTTCCTCTATCTGTCTCTGTATGCCAATAACATCTGTATTATAACCTGTTAGTCTGCCTCTTCTGTTTAAAACAGTATTAACTGCTCCAGCATCACGGGCCAGAGAAGAAAGTCCATCTAAATGATCCATAATATCCTCTTTATAAGGAATGGTAACATTCCAGCCGCTGAAATTTAAGGTCCTCAGTGCAGACACATATTTTCCCAGGCTACCTTTTTCCACCTCAAGCATAAGATAAACAGCATTATAATCAAGCTTTCTAAAACCATTATTATGGAAAACTGCTGAAATTGAATGACTCAGTTTTTCGCCAATCAGTCCATATAATTCGGTTTCCGTGTCAGGTATAAAAGTATTCATTTTTTGCCTCCTTTAAACAGTAAAACACGTTGGTGATCTTCCAACGTGTCTTCTGTAATTTCTATGTACTATCATCAAACTAAAACAATGTCTGTAGCTTATCCCCCAATTTTTCGTGATCTGTTATAATTATTTTTCTCTTTACTATCTTAATTATTCCATCATCTATAAATCTATTTATCAGTTTTGTAACAGTTACTCTGGAAGAACCTATCAAATTGGCCAGTTCCTGGTGAGTAAGCACCAGATCAATTACTGTTCCCTGATCTACTTCCCGGCCAAAATCATCGGAAAGCCTTGCCAGCAGACTAGCTAATCGCCCGGCTGCATCCTGAAATACAAGCTCTCTCACCTGACTTGTAAGAAGTCTTGTTTTTTTAGAAAGAGCCTCAATAATTTTAATTGCTAAACTCGGCCTTTCCAGAATAATATTTTCCATATCTTTCCATGGAATAATCAGCAGTCTGGCATCATCTAACGTCTCTGCTGTCAGAGGATGAGGATCTTCATCAAACAATGATATTTCACCAAAAATATCTCCTTCCTGCAAAATGGTAAGAACTTTTTCTTTCCCTTCTTCAGAAAGCATAGTAAGCTTAACTTTACCATTTATCAGCATATAGAGTTTCTTGACACTGTCATTTTCAAAAAAAATAACTTCACCTTTTTTATATATTTTGGCATAAGATTTTTCGCATATCAATCGCAGCTCTTCAGGATCAAGTCTTGCAAAAACAGTAAGTTCTTTTAAACATTTTTCTGTGTTTTCTTCCATATTCAACCTACCTCTCTGAACTTCTTAAAACTATAATATAAAATATTTTCTTTACTATTTATTATTATATTCTCCAAATACCAATAAAAACCTTTTAAAATTTTTAAAGTTAAACTTTTTAAATATCAAGACTAAATAAATATCAGGCTTTCCTCATTTTTATATTACTCTGCAGAAAAGGAAGATTCAGGAATATTAAATTTTTTAGATATATCTAAAATTTAGTTCATGGCAATATATGATTGAACTGCGAAAAGTCAATTTTGGTCATTTTAACAATTTGACACTCTTGTCATAATAGGGATTGTGAAATTCAAAAATTGCTGATTAAGACTTTTCGCAGTGTAGCCATATATTCTTTTTGCAATTCTAAAGATAACTTGACAGAATTTCAGAAAATAAGTAGTTTATTTGTATCATCAGTATAAAAGTACCAGTTCTTATATGTTTAACAGCTATTTTTTAGATATGCACTCTTTACATAAACCATAAAATCTCAATTTATGTTCTGTTATCCTAAAATTATATTTTATTTCCAGTTTTTTTTCAAAATATTCAAGATCCTGATCATTGAATTCTATCAGTTTACCGCATTTTTTGCATATTAAATGATGGTGATGTTGGGTTTCTAAAAAACTCAGCTCATATTGTCTGGAACCTTCACCAAAATCGAGCATATGTACAATCCCCAGATTTTGGAAAAGCTCTAAAGTTCTATAGATAGTAGCCATACCAATATCCGGATAATTTTCTTTTACAGCTGAAAAGAGTTCTTCTGCAGTAAAATGCCAGTTTTTTCTTGAAATTATAGTTCCCAGTATAATTTCTCTCTGCTTGGTCAATTTATAATTGTTTTCCATCAAAATATTTTTAAACTTTGATTTTAATTTTTCCATATTATACCCCTTTTTGCTGTCATACAACTATTTTATCATATCTTTTTACAATTTTTAATTTTTTTTTATAGTTTAACCATTATAATTATCCAAAAATTACTTGAAAAAATAACTTTTTACTATTGACTACTTTTCTAATAAATAGTATAATGTAATAAATAAGAATAATTTGTCGAAAATTGTTAAGAAAGGAGAATTAACATGAAATCCACTGGTATTGTCCGCAAAATTGACGATCTGGGTAGAATGGTAATTCCAATTGAACTCAGGAAAACTATGAATATCAATAAAAAAGATCCTATGGAGATATTTGTTGATGAAGAGAAGATTATTCTTAAGAAGTATGAACCGGCCTGTATTTTTTGTGGAAGTGCAGATGACACAATAGAATTTAAAGGAAGAACAATCTGCGGTGAATGCATGGAAAAAATGCAGGATCTTAAGAAAAAATCGGAAAAAGAATAATGCTTAACAAAAAATGTAAATAATGTTCGCAAAAAAATAGCACCTGCAATGGTGCTATTTTCTTTATTTAATTAGCGGAGAAAAACATGTTCTCCTATTCTTTTTACATAATTTCTTCTGGAAATCCAGCCTACATTTGTTGCAACTTTCGGATTATAAAAATACAGTGACCCCAAAGATGGATCATAACCTATTAGAGCTGCTCTTGCTGCAGCAACCTCTTCTTTCCCTGGATAATAGTTTGCCTGACCATCCATTAAACTGCTAAATTGACCTTTCTGCAGTATAACTTCTCTTATTGTATCTGGAAACAGGCTGCTTTTTACCCTGTTCATTATAACTGCACCAACTGCAACCTTACCCAAAAAATCTTCCCCTCTGGCCTCTCCATGAATAACACGGGCCAGCAGTATAACATCATCTCTAGAAATAGAATTGCGGTCAAATAGTTCCTGCCTTGGGAGACTGTTAAAACAGCTTTCCCTAAATATTCCATCTGCTTTTATATTATTGGCCTCCTGAAATTTCCGTACTGCAGCCACAGTCTTTCCTCCATAAACTCCATCAATATGACCCTGATAAAAATTAAGCTTTTTTAATTTTTTCTGTAAAATAGCTACATCTGTTCCTTCATCACCTGGACGAAGAATCCTGCTGCCAAACTCATCAATATAGGCAGCTTCTACCTTATCCGGATTTATCAGTGTAATCATAAAAAGGAGCATGATAACCGAGATATAAACTTTCCATTTACTCAGCACCATAATATCCCTCCTTAGCTAAAACCTAAAAACTTATCAATAATTATTATCAAAAATCTAACTATATTAATAATAAACAAAAAAAGCTCAAAAGTCAAATTTTATTTAATTATACAATTTTACTTAAAGGAATTTCTCCATTTTAAAATTACGCTGTTAAATATAAGATACAGATCAGTAAATTTTCTCTATTTTAAACTTTTTTCCCAAATCTTCCATTATATCTCTTACTTCTTTTTCTGTACTTTCTGTTACCATTATCCATATTTCCCCCGGGTTATCTTGATCAACCTTTACAGTTCCCAGACCTTCATATGATTTTATTACCATATCTATAAATACTATTTCCTCTTTTGGAACCCGGTATTTTATCTTTTTTGTATCAATTTCCATCTAAGTCCTGCTCCTTTCTCTTCTCAGCAGAGAACCTGCTTTAATTTCCTTTTCATATGGAATTTTTATCAATTCTTTCGGATGGGGAGCTGTTTCTACCTCTTTACCATCTGAATTGATTATATAGTCAACTTCAAGCTCCAGTCCATATTCTCCTGGAGCAATAATTTCCAGCTTATCACCAGTGAATATCTTATTTCTAACCTCAACCAGTACTTCACCATCTTTCGGAAAATAATCTTTTACAACTCCCATAAAATCATATGTTCTCATGTAGGAAGAGCTTTCATATCTCTGGCCTTCTTCTCCTGGCTTTCCATAATAAAATCCAGTTGTATAATCTCTGTGGCTTATCTTCCTCAGCTCTGAAAAAAGTTCAGGCTCATATTCATAACCATCCGGATCTTCACAATAGCTATCTATTGCTTTTCTGTAAGTATTGACCACTCCAGCAAGATAATGTATACTCTTCATTCTGCCTTCGATTTTTAAACTCATAATACCTGACTCTATAATTTCGGGAATTTCTTTTATCAAACACAAATCCCGCGAATTCATTATAAAGGTACCTTTTTCTTTTTCTACTACAGGATAATATTCTCCAGGCCGCTTTTCTTCCACTAGATGATATTTCCATCGGCAGGAATGGGCACAATCACCGCGGTTGGCATCTCTACCCACAAAATAATTACTCAAAAGACAGCGTCCGGAATAAGATATACACATCGCTCCATGTATAAAAACTTCCAGATCCAGCTCCCCCCCTACTTTGGCTGCAATTTCTCTCATTTCTTTTCCAGAAAGTTCCCGGGCCAGAATTATCCTGTCAGCTCCAAGCTCTTTCCAGAACAGTGCAGAGCGCCAGTTAACATTATTTGCCTGTGTGCTGATATGAATCGACATCTCTGGCATTTTTTCCCGTACAAGTTTAAACACACCTGGATCAGAAATAATAAGGGCATCCAGATTCAGCTTTTTAAGGTCTTCAATATATTTAGGCAGCTTTTCCATATCATCATTGTGAGGAATCATATTAAGTGTTAAATATACCTTTTTGCCTCTGGAATGAGCAAATTCACTCCCTTCTTTCAGTTCTTCTATCGTAAAATTATCTGCTCCAGCTCTGAGACCAAAGTTAGCACCACCACAGTAGACAGCATCTGCACCAAAAAATAAAGCAGTTTTAAGTTTTTCCAGGTTACCTGCAGGGGCCAGCAGTTCAACTTTTTTCATTTTCTAATTTCCTCCTACTTAGAGCTATTCCATCACCTGCTTCAATTATAGTGGAATCCAGCTCCGGATGATTCATAATTATTTTTAAATATTTTCTTAAATTATTGACAATTGTTCTAATCTTATGTCTTACTTCATCATCTGTCAGGACTTCTGCTTTATAGAGCACATTATCTGATACAAGCAGACCACCAGGTTTTAGCAGCTCAAATATATAATCAAAAAGATAAAGATACTGCCCTTTAGCAGCATCCAGAAAAATAAAATTAAACTTTCGCCGCAGATACTGAAGAATATCCAGTGCATCACCAATTTTGACATCAACTTTATCTGTAAAACCATATTTCTTCAAAAATTTCCTGGCGGTTACTGCCCTCTGCTCATCAATCTCTATTGTGGTTATCCTGCTAGATGCAGGAGTATATTTTGCCATAAGAAGAGCAGAAAATCCATATGCTGTACCAATTTCAAGTATATGTTTGGGGTTTAAAATCTGCAGCTGAATTTTTAAAAAATCGGCTGCATCTCGATTAATGATAGGAATATAATCTTTTCTGCAGAGCTGTTCCAGCTCCGCAAACTCCGGCTCTATTGTCTGTTTTTTGGAAAATAAGCTGTTGAGCTCAGTTTTTATCATTTTAACTCCTCAACTTTGGTACCAGGTACTTATACCGCTTTTTGTACCGGGTACATGTGATTTTATTCATTTGTTCATTTGTACCAGGTACTAAAGCAGCTTTTTGTACCCGGTACCCTTTTTTTGCTTCTGCAGGTGTTCTTCATAACTATTTGTAAATACATGGCTTCCATCTTCTCTGGCAAAATAAAACAAAAAATCGCTTTCAGCAGGATATGCTGCAGCTTCTATGGCTGCAGCACCAGGACTGCTGATCGGTCCTGGTGGTAGTCCACTGTATTTATAGGTATTATAGGGTGAGTCAATCTCTAAATCACTGTACAGTATTCTTGCTTTCCTCTCTGTAAAGACATACTGTACAGAAGCATCTATCTGCAGCAGCATATCTCTTTCCATACGGTTATATATTACAGATGCTATAATTGGTTTTTCTTCATCCAGTTTTGCCTCTTCTTCGATTAAAGAAGCAATAATAAGCAGCTCATAATAATTATACGGACTTTTTTCAGCATATTTTTTCAGCTTCGGCAGTCTATATTTAAAGAATACATCCAGCAGTTCATCTATGATCTGTTTTTCTGTATAGCTTTTAGGGAAATAATAAGTTTCAGGTACTATCAGACCTTCAATAGGGTTAACAGTAATTTCCAGCTCTGATAAATATTCTATCTTATCACTTAAATCAAGATTAAGTATCACACTAACAAATTTACCATATTCATAAAGACCGCCGGAAGCAGAATTTATTCTGTCCAAAATTTCTACAGAAGTCAACCCTTCAGGAATAGTAACTTTAAACCTTTCCTCACTGCCGGAAATTATCTTAGAAAGTATATCCTGCATTGTATCAGCTGTGGAAAAGGAATAATAGCCTGCCTTTAAGTTTTGATCTTCCTGCATTAGCCTGAGCAGCACATAAAAAGCAAGAGAAGATTTAATAATTCCCTTTTCTTTCAGCTTTTCTCCAATAGCCATTCCACTCATTCCTGGTTTGATCTTAACCATATGCTTTTCTGGATTAGCACTATCAACCGGCTGAATAAGAGAATAAGATTTAACTGCAGCTGCTGTTATTAAGATAAATATAAGAAAAATGACGGCTGTTTTTTTCAAAATAAACTCCTTTTAAAATTAATTAAATTTATTTATAGGTTTGTCACCCCGCAGAGGAGGTGTTTGCAGGTAAGATCTTTTTGAATATAAAATCCTCTAAAATTAGATTAATCATTTTCTTCTTCGAATTTTTTTCTTACCTTAGCAAATTCATCTTCATCAGTAACCGGTTCTATATATTCTTTTCCATTTTCATTGACTATTTTGATCGGCAGAGCTTCGGTATTTTCATCTGCATCAGATTCTATAACTATTAAATATTTAACACCATCTATAACAAAATCACTTTCAATATAAAATCTGGATTCCCCCTTATCATCCTTAAGAACCAGCTCCTTACTATCCTTATCAACCCAGAACGTTGCATCACTCATAATTAACAGCTCCTCATATAAATATTTAGAGATATTTTAAATCTCAATTAAATTTTAATCCTTATTAAAGTTCAATAATTTATTAGAAAGTGAGTCAAGATAGGACTGAAGTATCAGTGCTGCAGCCAATTTATCGATCACTTTTTTTCTCTTCTGACGGCTCATATCAGCTTTAAGAAGTACATTTTCTGCCTGACTTGTGGTAAGTCTTTCATCCCAGCGTATAATGGGCAGATCCAGATTGTTTTCTAAAAATCGGATAAAAGCCTCAGTAATCTCAGCTCTTTTCCCACTTGATCCATCCATATTATATGGCATTCCAACCACTATTTTTTCTATTCCGTATTCATTTATATATTTATTTATTTCTTTAAGCACCTCCTGATGACCGTGCATATCTATCACAGTCAGCGGCTGAGCAGTCCAGCCCAGCTCATCACTCAAAGCAGCACCTATTCTCCTGTTGCCGTAATCCAGCCCTAATATTCTCAATATTTCTCCTCCATTAAAATAATTAATTGACTCAATATTATCTTCAATTACTTATTATATAATTATATCATTTTATAAGCAAGTAGTCTGCTTTTTAAAAAAAGTTTCCCTATTGTTAAATTCAGCTGCAAAAAAGGGAGAAACGGGAATATAATTGAGTTTCAGATAAATTTAAAATTTCAGTTATAACGAAATCCCCTTTTTTATAACTCTAAAATAATTTTAACAAAACTCCTTGTATACCTTAAGCTGACCCTTTTAATATTTCCCATTTTACACAAAAATACGCCTACTTCAGCTGTAGAAATAGGCGCATCAAAATATATTTTTTAATCTCTATCGAGATATTTTCTCAAAAGTTCCTCAATTATCTTATCTCTGTCTATAGTTCTTATCATCATCCTTGCATCTTTATAACTGGTTATATAAGCAGGATCACCGGAAAGAAGATAACCTACAACCTGATTAATAGAATTATAACCCTTTTCCTCAAGTGCCTTACAGACTTTTTTTAGTACAAATCCAGCTTCACTAAGTTCTTCTTTTTCAATTTTAAAACGCATCGTTTTATCATTAATGTCTTCTCGGGCCACCTTGATCACATCCTGTCTATTTTTTAGTCTTAAATATATAATTCTCCAGGAAGAGGTTAAATCCTGTTTTTATTTCATATTTTTCACTAATTCCTCGGCAGCAGCAAGTGCTTCAGTCAGTTTTTCCGGGTTTTTCCCACCTGCCTGGGCCATATCTGGACGGCCACCTCCTCCACCACCTACTATTTTGGCAATTTCCCCAATTAGTTTGCCGGCATGATAACCTTCTTTAACCAGATCATCTGTCACAGAAGCAACAAAAATAACTTTGTTTTTATCTCTGCTTCCCAGCACAATTATTCCCGAATCCATTTTTTCTTTCAGCTGATCAGAAATATTTCTCAATCCCTGGTTATCCATGGCTTCTATTTCCTCTGCCAGCAGTTTTACACCATCAGCATCTTTAACTCTGGAAATAAGGTCATCTTTTTTAAAACTGGCAAGCCTTTTTTTGAGAGAATCTATTTCTTTTTCCATCTCTTTTTCCTTAATCTGAAGCTGTTTAATCCTGTTTAAAAGATTAGATCTGTCTGTTTTTAGCTCAGCAGCAGCACTGTCGAGCAGATTAAGCTGATAATTGAAGTAATCAAGGGCATAATCTCCTGTGACAGCTTCAATTCTCCTTACCCCTGCAGCAATACCACTTTCACTGGTGATCTTAAATGGACCGATATCACCGGTTCTATCAACATGGGTTCCTCCACATAATTCCATACTAAAATCACCCATAGAAACAACTCTCACTTCTTCTCCATATTTTTCTCCAAATAAAGCTGTAGCTCCCATTTCTTTTGCTTCATCAAGCTCTTTAATATCGGTTTCCACTGCATAATTTTCCATAACAGCCTGATTTACCTCTGCTTCTATTTTTCTCAGCTCTTCAGCTGAAACTGCAGAAAAATGGGTAAAATCAAAACGCAGTCTTTCTGGTGCTACAAGAGAACCTGATTGATTTACATGGTCTCCAAGTACATCTTTTAAAGCTTTATGAAGCAGATGGGTTGCTGAGTGGTTACGTGCTGCTGCCATTCTTTTATCTTTATAAACAACTGCTTCAACTTTATCTCCAGTACTTACCTCACCTGCATTTACAAAGATTCTGTGTACAGTAAGCCCTGCCCGCTGATAGGTATCAAGAACTTCAGCTTCAAAATTATCATTTTTAACCGCACCTTTATCACCGATCTGTCCACCACTTTCAGCATAAAATGGTGTTTTATTAAGTATCAGTTCACCTTCCTGACCCTCACTTAACTTTTCTTTTATATCATTATCTTTAACAAGTCCAAGTATTTCTGTTTTTTCGGAAAGAGATTTATAGCCGGTAAATTCAACCTCTGTTATTTTATCCTTAAATTCAGCATAAATTTTTTCCATTTCTCCACTGCTGAAAGAAGTTTCTTCCCGGGCTTCTCTGGCTCTTCTTCGCTGTTCTTCCATTTTTTCGTTGAATTTCTCTTCATCCAGGGCCAGCCCCTGTTCATTAAGCAGATCCCTGGTTATATCAAGCGGAAATCCATAAGTATCATAAAGACGGAATGCATCTTCACCGGAAAGTATATCTTCACCTTCCTCTTTAAGTTCTGCCACCATAGTTTCCAGAATTTCAAGTCCCTGTTCCAGTGTCTGCAGGAAACTATTTTCTTCTGATTTAATAACATTTTTTATATGCTCTATTCTATCAGCTACATTAGGAGAAATCCCCTTTACAACTTCTGCAGCTGTATCAGCAAGTTTATATAAAAACGGCTCTTCAAAGCCGAGCTTTCTTCCATAGCGGGATGCTCTCCTAATAAGTCTTCTAATAACATACCCGCGGCCTTCATTAGAAGGTAGTGCTCCATCTGCCACTGCAACAGACACCGAGCGGCTGTGGTCGGCAATAACTCTGTAGGCGGTCATAACTTCTTCATTTTCTTTATATGGTATGCCTGTTTTTTCAACAGCAGCATCGATAATCGGTTTTATGAGATCTGTTTCAAAATTAGAATCAGTATCCTGTAGAATAGAAGCTACTCTTTCCAGCCCCATTCCTGTATCAATGTTTTTGCTGGGCAGGTTTAAATATTCTCCATCTTCTGTAAAATTATACTGTGTAAATACAAGATTCCAGATTTCTAGAAATCTATCACCTTCACCACCAATTACATCTTCTTCGGAATTACCGTATTCTTCTCCTCTATCATAATGTATCTCAGAGCAGGGACCACATGGACCGGTGCCAATCTGCCAGAAATTATCTTTTTTACCCATTCTGACTATCTTTTCTTTTGGAATACCTATTTTATCATGCCAGATATTAAATGCTTCGTCATCATCTTTATAAATGGTAATCCAGAGTTTCTCTTCTTCCAGATTTAAGACTTCTGTCACAAATTCCCAGGCCCACTCTACAGCCTCTTCTTTAAAATAATCGCCAAAAGAAAAGTTTCCAAGCATCTCAAAAAATGTATGGTGTCTGGCCGTCTTACCTACATGTTCTATATCATTTGTACGGATACACTTCTGACTTGTAGCAATACGGGTATGTGGTGGTTCAAGACTGCCGTCAAAATATGGTTTAAATGGAGCCATCCCGGCATTGATCCAGAGCAGACTCGGATCATTTTTGGGAACTAAAGGAGCACTGTCCAGTATAAGGTGGTCTTTGCTTTCAAAAAAATCCAGATATGCTTTCCGTATTTCATCTCCACTTTTTATCATCTATTTACCTTCCCTTCTGCATATATCTGCGGTTTTATCGATAAACTTAATTATCATATACGTCCTATCAGTTTGTGAAATTATTAATCATTTTTCTATGATTTTATTAATCAACCAACTTTTTATTATTATATTCTTATTTAAAAACAATTTCAACTTTAACTTAAAAAGAAGTTTCTCCTTTTTTATATTAAACTGAAAAAAAGAAGTTACAGAAATATTTAAATTTACAGCCAATACAACTTAACAAAACCCTCTTTTCTGCAGCTTGAAAATAAAATTTAGGCAAATCCTAAAATTCTCAGCTGCTGCAAAATTAAACTAATCTAATTTTAGCAAAGCGCCTTTTCCCAATCTGTATAATCATACCATCTTTTACTTTAATATTAAGATTTATCTTTTCATATTTTTTGTCATCAATGGTAACAGCACCCTGTTTGATCATCCTTCTTGCCTGACTGTTGCTGTCCACCAAGCCGGTAGCAGCCACCAGTTTTACTATCCAGAGTTCTCCATCTTCCAGATCAGAGCTGTCTATTTCTATCACCGGAATATCTTCAGGCAAATTCCCTTTAGAAAAAACATTTTCAAATTCAGCTGCTGCATTTTCTGCTGCATCTTTATCATGATATTCTTTTACTATCATGTAAGCCAGTTCTTTTTTGAAACTCATTGGATTAAAATTATCCTGATTTAATTTTTCTTTTATCTCTGCCAGCTTTTCTGAAGATACATCTGTTAGCAGTTCAAAATAACGTAAAATTAGATCATCCGGAATAGACATGATCTTTCCATACATATCAGATGGTTTATCATAAATACCGATATAGTTGCCCAGACTTTTGCTCATCTTATTTACTCCATCTAGTCCTTCAAGTAAAGGCATCATAATAACAACCTGCGGTTTCTGACCGTATTCTTTTTGCAGATTTCTGCCCACCAGAAGATTAAACCGCTGATCTGTACCCCCAAGTTCAACATCTGCATTAATTGCAACAGAATCATAACCCTGCATCAGCGGATAGAAAAATTCATGAATTCCAATCGGCTTTTCCTGCTGATAGCGTTTAGAAAAATCATCTCTTTCTAACATCCGGGCCACCGTATACTTAGAAGAAAGTTCAAGCACATCTGCAAAATTAAGTTCACCCAGCCAGTCTCCATTAAACACAAGCTTTGTCTTATCTCTATCTAAAACTTTCGAAAACTGTTCCTTGTATGTACGGGCATTTTCTACCACTTCTTCTCGTGTAAGCTGTTTTCTTGTTTCCGATTTACCACTTGGATCTCCAATCATTCCGGTAAAATCACCGATAATTAAATATACTTCATGTCCCAAATCCTGGAACTGCTTTAACTTTCTCAGCACAACTGTATGGCCGAGATGAATATCCGGGGCGGTCGGGTCCAGCCCCAATTTAACTTTCAGCGGTCTTTCCTCTTTTTCTGCTTCGATAAGTTTTTCTTTCAGTTCTTCTTCTGAAATAAGGTCACTTACACCTCTTTTTAATATTTCCACCTGCTTATTAATATCCATAAATAACACCTGTCCAGCCTCAAGGCTGACAGGCACTTCACCTCCTGTATCCTTGTCATATAATTATAACAGATAGTTTAACTGCTAACAAGGGCTACCATAAACAGCTGTTTTATGTTATAATATTTATTTGACAGGAGGCTTGATTAATGAAGAAACGAACCAAAGGAATCTTACTTATTACTATTATAATGATTTTTGCCCTGGGAGCAGGTGCTTTTTTGGGTGCTGTAACCTGGATTATTAAGGATACTCCTGATATTTCAAATTATAAGGGGTCCAGTGAAGCCACCCTAATCTACACTGCAGATGGTGAGCTTCTGACAAAATTGTTTAAAGAAAACAGAGTCTATGTTCCTCTAGAAAGAATTCCCCAGCACTTAAAAGATGCAATTATAGCAATTGAAGATACTAATTTTTATGTTCACCATGGAATTGATTTCTGGGGTATAGGTAGAGCAATGATTACAAATATTAAGGAGGGAAGGCTGGCCCAGGGAGCGAGTACAATAACTCAGCAGCTGGCCAGAAATGCACTTCTCAGCCACAAAAAGACAATTTACAGAAAAATTCAGGAAGCATATTTAGCTTTACAATTTGAAAGAATCTACACAAAACCAGAAATTCTAGAGATGTATTTAAATGAAATATTTTTGGGACACAGTGCATATGGAATTGAAACTGCTGCCCAGCAGTATTTTGGCAAACATGTCTGGGAGCTAAATCTTGCCGAATCAGCTTTAATTGCCGGACTGCCCAAGGCTCCAAATTATTACTCTCCTTTTAATAATCTTGAAGCAGCTAAAAGAAGGAGAAATACAGTTCTAACCCGGATGGAAGAACTCGGCTATATAACAGCACAGGAAGCTCAAAATGCTAAAAATCAGCCGATCAATGTTAAACAAAAAACCAAAAAAGAGCTGGAAAGAGCACATTATTTTATCCTCTATGTCAGAGATCAGCTAATAGATAAATTTGGTGCTTCTATGGTCTACAGCGGCGGACTTAAAGTTTATACTACCATAGATATAGATCTGCAGAAAAAAGCAGAAGATGTAATAAATGCCAAGATAAAAAATGGCTATCTTCCTTCAATCAAAAGATCCAATTCGAAAAATGTACAGCCACAGATGTCTCTGATAACACTTGATGTAAAATCAGGAGCAATAAGGGCCATGATAGGTGGGCGGGGAACAGATCAGTTCAACAGAGCTCATCAGGCTTTAAGACAGCCGGGATCTACCTTTAAACCATTTGTCTATGCTGCAGCAATTAAAAATGGTTATTCACTGGCTACTGTGGTCAATGATATGCCCATGCTGGCATCAGACAGCGGCAAAACCGGCTATAATTTAAATATCTGGCCGCGCAATTATGGAGATAAATATTATGGGCTGGTTAACTTAAATACTGCCCTGACCAACTCTTTGAATTCAGCGACAGTCAAATTGATAAAAAATATAGGTGTCAAAGAAACGATCGATCTGACCGAAAAAATGGGAATAACAACCTTTGAAAAAGAAGATTATTATGATGAACACTACTCTCTTGCACTCGGTGGTCTGCACAGAGGTGTAAAACCTATAGAAATGGCAAGTGCTTATGGTGTCTTTGCTAACAGAGGAGTATATATTAAACCATATGCAATAAGCAGAGTACTTGACAAAAGAGATAATGTAATTTTTGAAGCTAAACCGGAAAAAAGAATAGTTATGACAGAAGAAGAAAGTTATCTTATGACTTCAATGCTGAAAAGTGTAATTCAGAATGGAACAGGCTGGAGAGCAGGAATGGACCGCCCTGTTGCAGGGAAAACAGGAACAACAAATGATTATACCGATGCCTGGTTTGTAGGCTATACACCTCAAATTGTAACTGCTGTCTGGATAGGTGAAGACAATGTAAGATCTATGGAATATGATGACAAAGATGCAGATGGCAATTATATATATCCAGAAAACAACAGTTTTCTCACGATTTCCAGTGCAGAAGCTGCACAAATATGGGGGGAATACATGCGGAAAGCTGTAAAAAATATGCCTGTACTTGATTTTACAAAACCAAGTACTATAACTGATGTTCCTATAGATCCAATGACAGGACTTAAACCAAATGATTATTCTCCACGGATTGAGGAAATGCCGTTTAGACAGGAAAATATTCCACAAAAAGAAGAAACACTACATACACCAGTAGAATCAGTAAAAATAGATAAAGAAAGTGGCCTACTTGCCACCAGCAATTGTCCTAAAGATCAGGTTGTAAAAAAGTATTATCTCAGCAAATCTGGAATAAAGATTGGTCCGGGAACATTTTACTTCAGAGAAAATGCACCAAACAAAGATCCAAAAGATAGAGTGAAGGGAAGTTATATAGTTGAAACCGGAGAACCAGTACAGCTTTTTGATCATGAATACGGAATACCAAAAAAAGACAGAAACGGGGAGGTTCGTTATCAAACCAAACCCACCCGTAAGTGTAATCTTCATCCCGAAAAATCAAGCTCAAGCAGCGTGATTTTAAAAGATATATTCGATATTTTCAAAAGTGATGATTAAATAAAATTCCAGCAGCTATTTAAAATTAAACGTTTAAATTACAATTAAATATTATCGATAAATTTAACTACTGTTTAGTTGAATTACTGTGATCAGACTTAAATATTTTTTTATTAAATTAAAGTAATGAATGATTGAATAAATTAGATTTTAATTAATTCTGGCAATTGTAACCCCTGTGCCTCCTTCTTCCTGACGTCCAAGTCGGAAGTCTGAGATATGGGGGTTTTTTTCTAATACAGCTCCTACAGCATCTCTGAGTGCCCCTGTACCTTTACCGTGGACTATCTCTACCTCTTTAATTCCTGCCAAAAAAACATCATCCAGGTATTTATCCAGCTTTCGTTGAGCTTCCTCATATCTGTCTCCCCTTAGATCAATTTTTGGAGAAACATGCTGTGATTTCTGCACCCGATAGTTTTTAATCATCTCTTCTTTGTGGTCTTCAGGTATTTCAGCCTTAACAAGATCTAAAATATCAGCAGTTATTTTAATTATTCCAGCCTGGACAACAGCTTCATTTTTCTTTTTATCCAAAGAAATAATTTCTCCTTTTCTGCCCAGACTGCGGATTCTTACCTGATCACCAATTTCAAATTCTTCTTCAGAAATTTTTTTATCAGCCTGATCATTACTTTTAGTTTCTTCTAAAACACTTTTCAGATTCTTTAATTCTTTATTTGCTTCAGTCTGTGCTCTATCAACTTCAGAACGCTGTACATAATCCTTATCTTTTAACTCAGATATAATTCTATGTGCTTCTTTTTTAGTTTCCCTTAAAATTTCTTCTGCTTTATTTTTAGCAGCTTCTATTTCTTTATTATGCCTATCTTTCTGATCTGATATCAATTTTTCGTATTTTTCCTTAAGTTCTTTTTCTCTGTTCCTGTATTCTTCCATTTCCTGCCTCAGCTTCTGATATCTATTTCTTTCAGAATTGAGTTCCTTTATTATTTCTTCAACTTTAATTTCATCTTCACTCAGCAGTGAACGAGCCCTATCTATAATTTCCAGTGGTATGCCCAGTTTTAAAGCTATCTCAAAAGCATTACTGCCGCCAGGCACTCCCATTATCAGCCTGTAGGTAGGTTTTAATGTCTCTATATCAAATTCAACAGAAGCATTTTCCACATTTTCAGCAGAATATGCATAGCTTTTTAGCTGGCTGTAATGAGTTGTGGCCACAGTAACCGCATTTTTCTCCTGCAGTTTTTCTAGTATAGCAATACCCAGTGCTGCTCCTTCTTCTGGATCAGTGCCGACACCAAGTTCATCCATCAAAACAAGAGTTCTGTTTCCGGCAGAGTGCAGAAATTCCTTTATTTTATTCATATGAGAAGAAAATGTACTCAGATTCTGTTCAATGCTCTGTTCATCACCTATATCCGCAAAAATTTCTACAAATACAGGTAGGGTGGAATTTGCTTCAGCAGGTATGTGTAAACCTGTCTGTGCCATAAGAGTCAGCAGACCAATAGTTTTTAATGCAACAGTTTTACCACCTGTATTAGGTCCTGTAATAACAAGGGTGGATATCTTATCACCTACCTGTACATCTATTGGGACAGGGTCATTTTTAAGCAGTGGATGTTTGGCCTGTTTTAAATCAATCAGAGCTTTTTCGTTCATCACCGGCTGACTGCATTCAAAATCAAGGCTGAATCGAGCAGAAGCTGAAATAACATCCAGGTGAGAAATTATAATAAGATTGTTCTTTATAACTTCCGACTGTGCAGCTATTAGAGCTGTTAGTTTCTGCAAAATTCTGTGCACTTCTGCTTCTTCTTTTGCTTTTACCTCTCTCAACTCATTGTTCATTTTAACAACTGCTATAGGTTCCATAAATACTGTCATACCACTGGCAGACTGTCCGTGTACTATACCATCAAAATTACTGCGCTGTTCCTGTTTTACAGGGACAACATAGCGGTTTTCGCGTCTTGTTACAAGGCTCTCCTGCAGCATATCCTCATATCTGCTGCTTTTTATAATTGATTCCAGTTTATCTCTAATTCCATTTTCTATAGAATCAATTTTGTCTCTGAATGATTTCAGAGCACTGCTGGCATTATCATCAACTTCTCCATAATCATTTATACATCTATCTATCTCCCTCTCCAGCTGTGGAATAGTTCTGAGTGGTTCTATAAAATCATAGATTATCCCATATTCTTTTTCTATCAGCCGGGGATCCAGTTCTGATTCAATATTTGAAAAATGTTTTTTCATTTCCGAAAATCCCCGCAAAGTTGATCTAACATCAACAATTTGAGAGGTCGAAAGGGTAACACCTTTAACTGATTTTTTAATTTCATCTCTGATATCTCTGGTTCCACTAAACGGAAGATTCCCATATTCAGAAATCAATCCCTTAACAGCGGTAATTTCCCGCTGTTTTTTTTCTATATATGAACGGTTGGAAACAGGCTCCAGCTTTTTAATTATTTCTTTTCCTATATTTGTAGCAGACCTGTCTGCAATCATATCAATTATTTTTCTATATTCAAGTACCTTAAGTGTGTGTTTTTTCAACTTTAGTCCTCCCTGAGAAATTTCATTAATTTATCCAGGTCAAATGTATTTATGACATCATCTTTTTCCAGCCAGCCTCTCCTGGCTACTGAAACACCATATTTAATATCATTAAATTCCCGATAATGGTGTGCATCTGTGTTAATTGTTAGTAAAGCACCTGCTTCTTTTGCCCGTCTGGACCACTTATCATCCAGATCCAGCCTGTGAGGAGAAGAATTGATCTCCAGAGCAGTGTTGGACTCTAATGCAGCCTCAATGACCTGATTCATGTCAACTTTGTAGGCCGCTCTGCCGCCTAAAATTCTCCCTCGTGGATGGGCAAGAATATTTACTTCTGTATTTTTGACAGCTTTAATTATTCTGGCAGTCATTTCCTCTTCAGTCATAGCAAAACTGCTGTGAACAGATGCAATTACAAGATCCAGCTCTGATAAAATTTCATCTTCAAAATCAAGACTTCCATCAGGCATAATATCAACTTCAATACCCTTTAAGATTCGGAAACCATCCATTTTTTTATTGACTTCATCTATTTCCTGCAGCTGTTTTTTTAGTCTTTCTACAGACATACCATTGGCAACTTTGAGAGATTTAGAATGATCCGTAATGGCAATATAGCTGTATCCTCTTTTTCGGGCAGCTTCTCCCATCTCTTCAATGGTAAATGCACCATCACTATAGCGTGAGTGCATGTGCAGATCTCCTTTTATGTCACTTACTTCAATACTGACAGGCAGCCTGTCTTCTGCAGCAGCTTCTATCTCTCCACTGTCTTCTCTTAACTCAGGAATAATATATTTTAATCCGAGATGTACAAAAATATCCTCTTCACTTTTTATATCAATCCTAGAATCATCATTTTTTATAAGTCCGTATTCGTTCAGCTTAAGGTTGTGATCTTTAGCAAGCTGCCTCATCCTTACATTATGAGCTTGAGAACCGGTAAAGTAGTGAAGTGCAGACGGAAATTCTTCACTGCTGACAAGTCTAAAATCTACCTGCAGTCCATCACAGGTTATGATACTTACTTTTTTATCACCTGCTCCAATAATTTCATCTGTCAGCTCAAGTTCTGTTATTTTTTTACTCAAGCTTTCTTTATCTTCTGCAGCACAGGCAACTAGAATATCTATATCTCCAATCATTTCTTTTCTTCTTCTGGTGCTGCCGCATACTTCTATATTTTTAATAATACCTTCTTCAACACTGTTTTTTAAAGCATTTATCAGTTTATCTGCTTCTTCCACTGCCTGACTGATTATTATCCTGTCTACATACTTTTTATAATTTTGCAGTCCTTTGAGCAGTTTTTGTTCAGACTTAGGGCCAAAACCTTTCAGTTCCCTAACTTTATTATTTTCCAGTGCCTCTCTTAATTCAGCTACACTTTTTAAACCCAGCTCATAATACAGCTGATGAGCCCGTTTTGGTCCGAGATTGGGAATCTTAGTCATTTCCAGCACTCCTGACGGCAGTTCTCTTTTTAGCTCCTCCATCTCCTGAGAAAATCCATTTTCAAAAATTTCTTTAATTGTTCCGGCAATCCCTTTTCCTATTCCTTTTATATCCTCAAGGCTGTCTTCTTTTATCAGCTCACTTAAATTTGCTTCCAGAGACTGAATTTTGCGGGCAGCATTATTATATGCTCTAATTTTAAATTCATTTTCTCCATTAATTGCCAGGAGATCTCCAAACTCCGCAAGCAGTTTAGAAACCTCTTTATTTGTTAATTTTTCCATATCACTACCTCCAAACTTAACTCCCCCAAAATTAGATTCAACCTATTTCTGGGGTGAAAATTCACATCTGTTTAGCGATAAAACAATCAGCACAATACTAAAAAGGCCATGAAGTGATTATCATGGCCGAAAAATATCTCCTATTTTTTCCTGTATAATTGGTGTCATTTCCAGGATTCTTCCTGCTAAAAACGAAGAATCGACTGCATTTAAAACTCTCTGATAGGGGATCTGAGCCATAATAAGCACCAGCAGGTAGACGATTATACCACCTTTAAAAACACCAAAAAAAAGTCCGGCCGCCCTATCAACCGGCTGCAGAAATACAGCATCAACCATTCTCTTTAAGACTATACCAAGTACATGAATTACAATATTTACCACAACAAAAATGACAGCAAAACTAATAAACTGAATCAGTGAGGTAGATAAATCTAGATATGGCTCCAGATAGGACTGAAAGTATTCGTACTGTCTGACTGCTGCTATTAAAGCAATAATCAAACCCAGTATGGTGCTTGTCTGATCTATAAATCCCCGACGCAGACCATTATAACCAAAAAACAGAAATACTACCAGTATAATGATATCTAAGAAATTAATAGTATCCAATTACTCTACCTCCTCTAGTAGAGTCATCAATTCTTTGTTTTCCTGCCTCAGTTTTTTTAACTCATCATGAAGGCTCTGATTAGCTTCACGCAGCCTTTCTTTTTCCCGAGAAAGGTCAATACAGTCACTGCGCAGCTTAAAATACTCATCAGCCAGGTTGATCATAGTGAGATTTGCCAGCCTTCTGTATGGAAGTTCAGGATAGGTATTCCTAATATCTCTGCTTACTTTTTCTACATATTCGGCCAGCTTTTTTATATAATTTTCGTCAAATTCTCCTATTACTGTAAAAGTATCGCCAAGTATTTTAACTTTTATTTTATTTTTATTCTGTTGAAAATTTTTTTCTGCTGTCATAAGCAACATCTCCAAGTATTATATTCTACTTTATAATACTATTTCATTACAAATGGCTAAAATCCTGCATTTATAATTTAATTTCCCCGTATTTCTGCAGAAAATTTATCTGATATATAATTGATAATCTTTTTGAACTGTTTATTTACCTCATCATCTCTTAAAGTTTTCTCTTCAGATTGGAATTTTAATTTAAAAGCAATGCTTTTATGACCTTCTTTAATCTGATTACCATGGTATAGATCAAATATATCCAGGTCTTTAAGAATTTCTCCACCCTTTTCTTTAATAGCATTTAATATTTCAGCAACTTCTATATCATCTTTAACAACAACGGCCAGATCACGAAAAACAGAAGGATATTTGGGCAGTTTTTTATAATGATAATTTACTTTCGGTGTAGCTTTATATAAGCTGTCAAAATCAATTTCAAAAACTGTTGTTCCGGCTGGAAGATCACTTTTTTCGGCAATTTCTGGATGTATTTCTCCAATAAAGCCCAAAAGTTCTCTGCCGCTGTATATTTCAGCGGTTCGGCCCGGATGCAGATATTCTCTGCTGTCATCAGAAACAAATCTATAATTTTTGAGCTGTATTTTATCAAAGAGAATCTCAAGTATTCCTTTTAAATGGTAGAATTCCGGAGCATTTTCCTGCCAGATATTTTCCTCTATACCAAAAATACCTCCACCCAAAAGCTGCTTTTCTTTAGGTCGGCTGCTGTTTCCATTATAATAGAAGGCAGTACCAATTTCAAAAACTCCCATCTGAGATGTCTGCCTTCTTGCATTTGCAGCAAGTGTATTAATTATACCAACCAGTATAGTTGTCCTCATAATAGCAAAAGCCTCACTTAAAGGATTTTTAATGCTGACAAATTTACCAAATTGTGAATCACTGTTCAGCTTTAAATCTGAATAATTTTTTTTGTCCTGAAGGCTGTAGGTGATTATTTCATCCAGTCCTCCGGCTTTAAGAATCCTTTCTACTCTTTTTTTGAACTTTTGTTTTACTGTTCTCCGGCCGAGCTGTTTACTGATAGGCGTTGTAGAGGGGATATTATTGTACCCGTACACTCTTGCAATCTCTTCCACAAGATCTGCCGGCTGACTTACATCTGTTCTAAAAGACGGTACTTTTACATTAATTATACCTTCTTTAACTTTAACAGGAAAATCTAATTTTTCCAGCATTCCTGCAATTTTAGCAGTCTCAAGTTCTAGTCCCAACAGCTGATTAACTCTTTTTGTTTCCAGTTCCAGTTCTGCAGACTCATATTTAAGTGGATACTGATCTATTACACCCGGTACAATTGTACCGTCTGCATATTTTTCCAGCAGCTGACAGGCTCTATTATTTGCTTCAACTGCTTTCTCAATATCCACCCCTCTTTCAAAGCGGTGTGATGATTCACTGTGTAGGCCCAATTTTTTTGCAGTTTTTCTGATGCTGATTGGATTAAAATAAGCAGACTCAATAAGTACATTGTTAGTTTTTTCTGTTACTTCACTCTCATAGCCGCCCATTACTCCTGCTACAGCAAGAGGACCATCTTCATCTGTAATTACCAGCATCTCATCATCCAGAACTCTTGTTTTTTCATCAAGTGTTAGTATTTCTTCTTCTGATTCGGCTCTGCGTACAATTATTTTGCTGTTTTTAATTTTATCAAAGTCAAATGCATGCAGTGGCTGATTATATTCCATCAGTACATAATTGGTAATATCAACCACATTGTTAATTGATCTTATTCCGGCAGCTTTAAGTTTACGCTTCATCCAGAGTGGTGATGCTTTAATTTTTACATCCTTTACCAGCCGCCCTGTATATCTCGGACAGAGATCAGGATCTTCTATTATAATTTCTGCCTGCTGATTGATATTTTTTTCTTCTTTTGATTCTGTAAATTTTATCTCCGGAAGATTTAGTTCACCACCTGTAAAAAGAGATTTTATTTCTCTTGCTATACCAATCATGCCCAGACAGCGAGCATAATTTGGAGTCAAGTCCAGTTTTAAAATATAGTCATCGAGCTTCAGATGATCAATTATACTGCCTCCAAGAGGAGCATTATCTGATAAAATCATTATACCATCTGCGCGCTCTTCTGCCAGGCCCAGTTCATCAATTGAACAGATCATACCTTCTGATATAACTCCACGCAGATCTGATTTTTCTATCCTCATTCCATTAGGAAGCACCGTCCCGGCCTCAGCTACAGGTACCATCTTACCTTCTTCCACATTTGGAGCACCTGTAACAACTGTCATCACCTTACCCTGTTTGTTTAACATTACCCGGCAGATAACCAGTTTATCTGCATTAGGGTGCTCTTCAATTTTTTCTATTTTTCCGATAATTATATCTTCCAGACCTTCCCCCAGATATTCCATACCTTCAACTTCCAGTCCGGCCATGGTTAACTTTTCAGTTAATTCGTCCGGTGTATAATTAAAATCCACATATTCTTTTAACCATTTATATGAAATCTGCAAATCAGATCATCCTTTCTTATTATATATTAATTTTTTAAAATTGATGCAGAAACCTTTTATCATTTTCGTATAATACACGTATATCATCTATACCATATTTCAACAGTGCCAGCCTGTCTAGACCAACCCCAAAAGCAAAACCACTGTAGTAATCTGCATCATAACCTGACATCTCCAGCACATTTGGATGGACCATTCCTGAACCCATTATCTCCAGCCAGCCGGTGTGAGAGCAGAGTGGACAACCTTCTCCTTCACAAACAATACAGGAAACATCTACCTCTGCACTCGGTTCTGTAAAGGGAAAATAGCTGGGGCGGAAACGCACGTCGCGGTCAGCTCCAAATAAAGCTTCTACTATAAGTTCTATGGTTCCCTTCAGATCACTAAAAGAAATATCTCTATCAATGACCAGTCCTTCAGCCTGATGAAATATAGGAGAATGAGAAGCATCAAGTTCATCTGAACGATAGACTCGACCAGGTGCGATTATCCTTACAGGTGGTTCCTGTGCCTCCATCGTCCGCACCTGAACAGGTGAAGTATGTGTTCTAAGCAGATAATTATCATTTATATAGAGTGTATCCTGAAGATCTCTTGCCGGATGGTGTTCCGGAATATTGAGTGCTTCAAAATTATAATACTCACTCTCTATTTCCGGTCCTTCTGCAATACTAAATCCAAGACCAATAAAAATTTCCTCCAGTTCTTCTGTTATTAAAGAAAGAGGATGTGTTGTTCCTGCTTTTATCTCTTTTCCCGGCAGTGTGACATCTATTTTTTCTTTTTTAAATCTCTCTGCTGCAGCTTTTTTTTCCAGTTTTTCCTTATGTTCACTCAGCCATTTTTCTATCTTCTGTTTAAGTTTGTTGGCATTTTTACCTACAGCAGGACGCTGCTCAGCATCAATTTTACCCATCTGATTAAAAATTGACTGTACAGCTCCTTTTTTGCCCAGATATTTAATACGCATTTCTTCCAGCATATCCAGGTTTTTAATTTCTTTTAATTCTTCTTCTGCTTTTTTTTCGATTTCTTTAAGATCTTTTAATAGATCCAAACCAAACACCTCCATAAAATATTAAAATTTTGTCAGTAAGAACCAAATGTCCTTCGGACTTCTTTATTACAGTAAGATAAAATTTTGTTGATGTCGGAAATTATGAATCCATAAATTTTATCCATAATAAACCATCTAGTATAATTTCCTAAACATTAAAAAAATCCCGCCCAAAAAGGGACGAGATTACCGTGTTACCACCCTGATTATCCCACCAATATGATGGGATCACTTTACTTTGTTAACGAAAACTATGTCTTCATGGCGTCAGTTTCCGGACCAGCCTACTCAATTGTTCAGCCTTCAGCTCTAGAGTGAATTTCAGTATTAGTTTCAGTACAGCTGTTTTCAGTCACTGACAGCTGTTCCCTATTAAAGAAACAAAATAATTACTCTCTCCTTCAGCGCTGTTAATATATTTTGATGTAAAAAAATCTGCTGAATTCATTTCTGAATTCAGATAAAATTTGCCTTGGAAATCTAATTTTAAGCTCTACTAAAAACAAAAAACTGTTTATAGGCCAGATAAGCATCAACAGAACCGGTATTCTCAAAAATTTTCCAGAATAATTTTGCGTTTAAACCCACAAAAATCACTCCCTTTCAGGAATTGCTAAAGCTTTATATAATTATATCATAACCGGTGCATTATTGACAAGTAGCTGATCTGTCAATTTTCAGATTATATAATCTTTTTTTGCAATTTCATAGCACAATATTGCTGCTGCAACTGCTGCATTTAATGATTCAATATCGGCAGCAAGTGGAATTTTCACCTCTGCAGAAGCAAGTTCTAGATAATTTTTATCAAGTCCGTTTGCTTCATTACCTATTAACACAATTACCTTATCTTTATAGCTGTGCTGAAAGTAATATTCTTCTGCATTCACATCTGCAGCAATAATTTCAAATTCATCTGACTTAGATTTTAAAATATCAATTATCCTTTTTCTGTCAACCTTCTGCCAGATAGGGAGAGAAAAAATAGCCCCCATTGTAGCACGCAAAACTTTCTGATTATATATATCTACTGAACCTTTAGCTGCAATTATGCCGTCAAAACCTGAAGCTGCTGCTGTCCTAATAATTGTTCCCATATTACCGGGATCCTGTATTCTATCAAGCAGAAGTATTCTTTTCACCTTTTTTAAAAAAGTACTTTTGTCAAATTCTGTTTCTTTAACTACTGCCATTATTCCCTGTGGGTTAACAGTATCAGCACTTTGATTAAATATATCTTCATCAACTACATTCAGAACTGCTTTTTTTTGAAGTATATCCAGCAGATTTTTATTTTCTTTCTGCCGAAAAAAAGCAGGAGTAACAAATATTTCTTCAAAATCTGCTCCTCCTGCTGCAGCCTCAATAAGTCTTTTACCTTCCAGAACAAAGCATCCTTCTTTTCTCCTGGCTCTGCTCCGGTAAAGCTTATTTAAATATTTAATTTTACTGTTGTTGGGGCTGCTTATTCTATTCATAATAACTACATATCCAATCCATTTTTTGCAACAGAAACCAGTTCACTGAATGCATTTTCGTCATTAACTGCCAGATCTGCAAGCATTTTTCTGTCAATTTCTACATCTGCCTGTTTTAATCCATTGATAAAACGGCTGTAGGAAAGACCTTCTTTTCTTGCAGCTGCATTTATTCTGGTAATCCATAGTCTTCTAAAATTACGTTTTTTGTTTCTTCTATCTCTATATGCATAATGAAGTGACTTCATTACTGCCTGATTTGCAGGACGATAAAGCTTACTTCTGGAACCAAAATATCCCTTTGCAAGCTTGAGCACCTTTTTTCTGCGGTTTCTTGCTTTATTACCTCTTTTTATTCGCGGCATCTTTAACACTCCCTCCAGATTATATCTATATTATATATTTATTTATATGGTAGTAATCTTTTATATCTTTTTTGATATGTTTTATCTATTAGAGTAGCTTTGCGGAGCTTCCGCTTTCTACTTCCAGATTTTTTGGTTAAAATATGACTGTGGAAACCTTTGTGGCGCTTTAATTTACCGTTTGCAGTTGTCTTAACTCTCTTAGCAATACCTTTGTGAGTTTTAAGCTTTGGCATTATTTAACCTCCCTTTTCCAATTAAAATAATGGCTGTATTTGTTTATTTCTACTGTTTTTCACTTTTAGGAGTCAGGAACATCATCATATTCCTGCCTTCCATTTTAGGCTTGCTTTCTACCTGCCCAATATCTTCTGTTTCTTCAATGAGGCGGTCCATCAGATCATAGCCAAGCTCCTTATGCATCATTTCTCTACCCCTAAATCTAATTCTCACCTTAACTTTATCCTTATTATTTAGAAATCTTCGGGCCTGCTTTAATTTAACATTAAAGTCATGGTCCTCGATTTTTACACCCATTTGAACTTCTTTTACATTCATTACATTCTGATTTTTCTTAGCTTCTTTTTCTTTCTTAGCCTGTTCATACTTATATTTTCCGTAATCCATAATTCTACATACAGGTGGATTTGCCTGTGGAGCAACTTCAACCAGATCAAGTCCTCTTTCTGCAGAAATATCAAGTGCTTCATTTATAGACTTAATACCAATCTGTTCACCTTCTTGATCGATCAAACGTACTTTCTTTGCCCTGATTTGATTGTTTACCTTTAAATCATTAACGATATTTACGCACCTCCTAAGTATTTGGAAAAAACTGTGTAAATAAAAAATACGGGTGTTTTAAAACACCCGCTGTAAATAGTCAGTAAAATAACATTTTAAATTAAATCTTCTGTCCAAATTTAAAATGTCTTTCAAAACAGGAGATAGTTATTCCACATGGAATAAAATCCGCTGTCTGCTGCCTATTAACCATAATTAACTGGTGAGAAACAGGTGTTTCCTCTTTATTTTCCTATAAAAGTATACCACAGTTATACAGAGTTTGTCAATTTTTTTGAGGTATTTAATTTATCCAGCTTTTTCTTCAATTTCTTTCAGCAGCCTCTTTTTAAATTCAGCTACACTGCTCTCACCTAAATCTCCTTCTCTTCTATCTCTTACAGATACAGTTTCATTTTCCTCTTCTCTTCCACCAACAATCAGCATATACGGAACCTGCTGTAATTGAGCCTCTCTAATCTTATAACCAACCTTTTCGGAACGGCTGTCAACTTCAACTCTAACTTTTTCTTTAAACAGCTCTTCCTTAACTTTATATGCATAATTAACCTGATCATCAGAAACAGGAATAATTTGCACCTGAATCGGAGCAAGCCAGGTTGGAAATGCTCCCGCATAATGTTCTATTAGAATTCCTATAAATCTTTCCAGACTTCCGTAAAGAGCTCTGTGTATCATAACAGGTCTGTGTTCTTCACCATCCTGTCCAATATATGTCAGATCAAACCTTTCCGGCATCTGGAAATCAAGCTGAATTGTTCCACACTGCCAGGTTCTTCCCAGACAGTCCTCAAGATGAAAATCTATTTTAGGCCCATAAAATGCTCCATCACCTTCATTTACTTCATATTCCAGTCCCTTTTTTTCTACAGCTTTTCTGAGCGCATCTGTTGCTTTATCCCAGAGTTCCTCAGACCCCATAGCTTTTTCTGGCTTTGTACTCAGTTCAACACTATATTTAAATCCAAATGCACCGTAAAGAATATCTACCAGATCTATTACACCTATTAATTCATCTTCAATTTGTGAAGGCAGACAGTAGATATGTGCATCATCCTGGGTAAAGCTTCTAACTCTCATCAGACCATGCAGGACACCGGACATTTCATGTCTGTGTACAAGTCCCAGCTCTCCCATTCTAATCGGCAGGTCACGATAGCTGTGCATACTATTTTTGTAGACTAAAAGTCCGCCCGGACAATTCATAGGCTTAACAGCATGTGTTTCTCCATCTATCTCGGTAAAGTACATATTATCTTTATAGTGATCCCAGTGACCTGAACGCTTCCAGAGGGATTGATTTAATATAATTGGAGTACTAATTTCTTTGTAGCCAGCTTTACGGTGCTCTTCTTTCCAGAAATTTATTAATTCATTTCTGATGGCCATACCTTTTGGATGGAAAAATGGAAAACCTCTTCCTTCATCCTGCAGGCTGAACAGATCCATTTCTTTACCTATTTTTCTGTGATCTCTCTTTTTGGCTTCTTCAATTCTTTCTAAATATTTCTGCAGATCTTTTTCTGATGCAAAGGCTGTACCATAAATTCTCTGCAGCATTTTATTGTTTTCATCACCACGCCAGTAAGCTCCGGCTGTATTTAGAAGTTTAAATGCTTTAACATAACCTGTAGAAGGAAGATGTGGTCCACGGCAGAGATCCACAAAATCCCCCTGCTGATAGAGGCTTATCATTTCATCATCTAGACCTTCAATAAGCTCTATTTTGTATTCTTCTCCTCTTTTTTTCATCAGTTCAATAGCTTCTTCTCTCGGCAGAAGTTTGCGTTCAACCTCTATATCCTCATCAATAATTTTCCTCATTTCCTCTTCTATCTTATCTAAAGATTCCTGATTAAATGTTTCCTCTAAATCAAAATCATAATAAAAACCATCTTCTATTGAAGGTCCTATAGCAACTTTGACATCATCATAAAGACGCTTCACGGCCTGTGCCATTACATGAGAGGCAGTGTGTCTAATTATATCAAGACATTCTTCACTGTCAACTGTAATAATTGAAAGTTCCACATCATTTTCGATTTTATAATCTGCATCAACTTTCTTACCATCAACTACTCCAGCAACTGCATCACGACCCAGCCGACTACCAATAGAATAAGCCACATCTTTTACGGTAATTCCAGAATCATATTCCTTTACCGAACCATCTGGAAGAGTTACTTTTACTTTCTCCATTATAATTCCCTCCTTAAAATTTCTCCGTTACGTCAAATCTAATAGTCTAATATCAGTATCTTAATTTTGTTAGAACATTAATTTTAAAAAGTTTATTCAAAAGAACAAAATGTCTTTCGGATTCTTTATTACAGTAAGATAAAGTTTTGTTGATGCCGGAAATTATGAATCCATAAATTTTATCCAAAATAAACCATCTGGTGTGATTCCCTAGACATTAAAAAATCCGTCCATCTCAATAAATAGAGACGACGGGTCGCGGTTCCACTCTAGTTGCCAGATCAACTGACCACTTTCAAATTTTTAACGAGTTATCCGAGCAGGAATACTTAATTCCTCCTGCCTACTCCAGGGTGGTTTTCAGTTAAGATAAATTCTATGTGCTTTCAGCCAAAGGCACAATTCTCTTTTAGAATTAGCAAAACTTACTCTTCCCTCTCAGCGTATTTAATAATATAAATTTTTTATAATTATATTATTTTATTTAGTAAATGTCAAGTGAAATTACTAAAAACCAGCAATAAAGAGTAAAAATTAATTGCAGAATTATATAAGCTAAAATCTTTAATCTTTTATTTCTATTTATGGGTTTTTATTACAATTAGTATTTCTCTTTTTTTGCTGTTAATTTGTTAAAACTATTTATTTTATTGTTGTTTTGTGGCAAACTCATATCAGAATCTCCTTTTTGGTTTTGGTATGGTTTTTTATCCTAAAAACATTTTACCACAAACCTTAAGGGAGATTCTATTTTTTTATTCAAAAAAATTTGAACTAGATTTACTGTTTAAAGGCTATCATAACGGGATTCGGTATTTTACTTGCGAATTCAAGTTAAATTTGTTAAGCAACTAAATCAAAATAATTAATAATTATCACTTCAGCAGCATTTTCTCTATAATTATCAATAATCTTTTCAATTTCTAAAGCAACTTTATGCTCTAAATAATATTCACCACATTGCTTACAAACTTTAGCAGGAACATTTTTAATAATAATAATAAAATTATCAAGATCCACAATATGATTTACATTTCCTTTTTCTAAATCACCTTTGCACATCAAGCATTTTTCCATATCGCTTCACCTCCGATTCTTAAAATCATCTTTCCAAATTTCTTCATCAGGATAATAAGTAGTAATCATCCATAAATTATCATTTCCTACAGCACAAACTATATGAATTGGGTTTTTCTCTTTATTATAGCCTAAAATAAGACAACTGGGATAAGGATAATCATCAGGATAATTTTCAATAATTTCTCCATTAATTTCTCCATTCTTTATTGAAAACATAATATCATTAATTTTTATTCTTCTTTTCTGCATTTTCTTTAAAATATGTTGACTCCAGTTGATCTTTTCAGATTCTAATAATTGAATTATTCTGTTCAAATCCATTTATATCAAACTCCAATTTGGAAATTTAATTCTTATATACATTATACCATCAGCAACCAATTTTATAAAGAAACCTTGTGTAAGATCAGAAATTTCGCAAATGATTTTTAAAAAATAAAAAAAGAGAATATATTACTTTAAACATTATTTTTCACCTTAAAACAACTTAAATAAGATACAGTACCCCCTTTCCCCCATTGGAATGGAAGGCTTTTAGCGTATTTGTTTTTCAGTTCTAATACCAGCTGTACAAATTCAGATATTATCCTGAAGAAGCTCCTGGATAATATAGCGGTTCATTTAAAAGGATAAGTCCCTTGTAAAATCTTCTTAAAAATGTCTTTTTAGTTCCTTTTTTGAAATCAAAAGTTCTTAAGTTTCTGTAGATATATAAATGAAATAAATTGTATGTTCTCATTTTTTCATAATATTTTGTTGATTTAACATCTTTATGCTCATATTTATGAGCATCCTTACCCAGCCTCTCACTTTCCATACTAAAAACATTACTGCCATCAATTGCAACTACTTTTAAACCATCTATTGTGTTTGCATTTAAAGATTTATTATATCTGGCTTTTTGGATAGTGTCTACTGCTATCTGTCTTAGATCATCCAGATCAGCATGTTTTAAGGCATAGGATATTGTATCTGCAGATGGCAGGTTTGTATTCTCAAAAAACTTATCAAAATCACCATCTTTAATTGCATCTTCCATAGTTTTAAAATTGTGTAATCCAGACATTAAAGAAAAAAGATTAACTAAAATTACAGTTGGTAGTTTAACTGAAGGATGAACTCTTTTATCTTTAATCTTCTCTAATTTTTGAATTAAATCGTAAACTCTGTTACAATATTTATAATATTCTTTATTTTGACACCACTGCTAAGAATACTGTCTGAACGGTATTTTCTTTATTTTTTAAAAATTCTTTGCGGAATCTTTGACTAAAAACGTCGTATTTTATTTTTGAACAGCAGTTACCAGCGGTCAGGTTCAAATTACCACGAATAAAAATACTTACTGAATTTCAAATTTGATGAACGGTTTGCATATATGATTAAATATTACTTCTATATATTGAAAGAATTCTTTTTGCTAATCTCTAAAATCTTAATTAAAATAATAGTTATGCTAAAATTTTATTTAAGATTAAGGCAAGACATTTTAATAAGCTCATATAACATTATTGTAATAATATTATAAATTTGGACTACATTATCTATTTGCCAAAACATCAGGCTACTAAAAAATTATATTATTAAATAAACAATTTAATAATAAATAATATAAAAGAAAATTCTGTAGATTATAGCATATCTAATAAACAAAAAAATCCACAGCATAGGACTTAACTAAAATCCTCTGCTCTGGATTAAATACAAAGCTCTTATTTAAATGGTGTGGATAAGTGGATTCGAACCACTGACTTCTACGATGTCAACGTAGCGCTCTGACCAGCTGAGCTATATCCACACGACAAGAAACTTGTCGTGTTTCATTTTAAAAAGGTGGTGCCGGGGGTCGGGCTCGAACCGACACGGGTAAAAATACCCACCGGATTTTAAGTCCGATGCGTCTGCCAATTCCGCCACCCCGGCAGATTAAACAGGCAATTTTTATTTCTTTTTTGGAGGCGGCAGACGGATTTGAACCGCCGAATAAAGGATTTGCAGTCCTCTGCCTTACCACTTGGCTATGCCGCCATAATGACCAAATGGAGCGGGAAACGAGATTTGAACTCGCGACCCTCACGTTGGCAACGTGATGCTCTACCACTGAGCTATTCCCGCAAAAAACATGGTGGTGAGAGACAGAATCGAACTGTCGACACGTGGATTTTCAATCCACTGCTCTACCGACTGAGCTATCTCACCAAAATGGCGGAGGAGACGGGATTTGAACCCGCGATCTCCGGCTTGACAGGCCGGCGCGTTAAACCGCTACGCTACACCTCCGAATGGTGGGCGAAACAGGGCTCGAACCTGTGACCCCCTGCTTGTAAGGCAGGTGCTCTCCCAGCTGAGCTATTCGCCCTTTTTCAGCTGCTTAATTAGCAGCCCTTTGTTGTGTCAGCAATAACTAGTATACACAATGATGCAGTCTAAGTCAAAAAAGGAAAAATGCCTTAAGAAAGAATAAAACTCTATTATATTAAAAATACTACAAAATACTTTGAAATTCAAGTCCAAATAATAAATTTTTATTTATTCTCCAGGTAAGTTAAAAATCATTTCCAGATCCTTATTTTTCTTCATATAATTATATATATCAGCCACAAGTGCTGGTCCCATATCTGTATCAACTGATTGATATGTATTTACTATCGCAGTATAAAAATCTTTTATATTAAAAAATAAATCACCATCTAATACCTTGGCAATTACCGCATCTATGACTTTCTTTTGCCTCATAAGTCTATCCCCATTATTACTGTCATAGTTATACCATCTTACATAATTCAAAGCTTCTTTACCAGATAACAAATTATTTCCTTTTTTTAAATTAAGTCCCAAATCTGGAATTCGGAGGGATTCTTCTAAATTAATTTTTATTCCACCCAGTTCATCAATTACTTTTTCGAAAGCTTTATAATCAATATAAACATGGTAATCTATTTTTTCTCCTCTAATTTCTTCTACAATATCGCCAAAATTATCACCATAATTTTGGCTTAATTTTTTGCCATTATATTTTATACTGCTTTTTAAAGGTTCAATAATTAATTTATTTTCTGACGGCCTCAAGCTTACAATCATAATAGAATCAGCTTCAACTGTACCTCTGGCAACACTTTCTTCATCATCCAGACCTACAAACAAAATATTTAAATTCTGTTCAAAATTTGAATCATTTAAACCTACCAGTTCTGGAAGATCTCCAGTCTTCAGATAATATCCAGCTGTTCCAGCAAATAATAAAAGAAGCGCTAATAAAATTACCCAGACCCATCTGTTTTTTGAATTTTTATTATTCGTTGCTTTATTACCATTATCTGCTTCCGTATTTTTTTTAGTTTCATTATTTAACTCAGCCACTCTAAAATACCTCCTCAGCCTTCGCTAAATTAAATATTCGCGATAATAATAACAAATTCCTGCATAAATAAATATTTTGTACTAATTTCTTAAAAATTATTGACAAAAATTGATTATATGGTATAATTTATAAATGTGACGCCGAGGTGGCGGAACTGGCAGACGCGCAGCGTTGAGGGCGCTGTGGGCTTTTGCCTGTGCGGGTTCGAGTCCCGCCCTCGGCACCATCTTTATTTAATAAATTAATTTACCCCCAAGTTTTCCCTGGTAATACAGGTTTCTTGGGGGTTTTTTGATTTATATATTTTTAGCTGAATTTATTCAATAAAATTAATTGTCAAGGATAAACTAACAGGAGTTTCCCCAAAATTTATTTTCAAGCTGCAAAAAGAGGGCTTTAGTCATCAACGAAATTTTTAGATTTATCTAAAACTCAATTCGGGTGTGAAATAGGGCACACTAATCAATGAGTCCTCCTGACTCATGATTAGCTCACTCCATCCTGTAGTTCAACCCTATTTCTTCCTTCATTTCGTTAAGATTCATTGACTAAAAATTTCAATATTCCTGCATCTCCCCTTTTTGCAGCAGTATATAAAAAATGGGGAAAGTCCAGTAAACTAATATTTTCAGTAACCTGCATCATTCAAGTTCCAATAAGCATCAGTTTTAATTAAATACTTATTTTCAGATACAACTTCAAAATTTATTTTAAAATCATCAGTATATATCAATATATTCAACTGCTTTCTATCAGCTTCATTTTCAACTGCAGTATCTGCCCTTCATTTATAAGAGCTCTAATTACTTCTTGACTATCATTATATACAATCTCAAAATTTATAATATCTCTAACTTTGTCTGTTTTATTTTTATCGATTACCTTTTTACTGATGAAGCTGTTACAAAATAACTTTCTCAAATATAATCAATTATCTCCATAAAATAATTGAATTTAGAAGAATTTTACATGGTAAACGAGAATATAAATTTTTATTATTCAATCTCTCTACCAGCTCATTTTAGTCTAATAGTATTCTTTAAATAATCTCTGCTTTCCTTAATCGTTACCGGCAAATCATTTTTTGCTGCAAATCCTTTAAATATTTTACTGCTGTTTGTTAAGCTATTTCCCAGATTTTCGACACCGGAACGAAAGAAATTTTTATTTTCTCTGACTGTTAATTCTCCAGTTTTATTGAGCAGTAAAAATTTTTCTCCCCATTCAGCAGCAAAATTGAGATCATGGGTAGCTATAATAATTGATTTACCATTAGCTGAAATTTGATTTAAGACATTTATAAAAAGCTGCTGGGTAGGAGGATCCAAAAATGCTAGAGGTTCATCAAATAAAATTAAATCAGGTTCTAAAATTAAAACTCCTGCTAAAGCCACTTTTCTTTTTTCTCCATAACTTAAGTTGTGTGGATTTCTCTCGAGAATATTTTTTATAGCAAGCAGTTCTATAACTCGATTAAATCGTTTTTTCTGTAAATATTCTGGAAAAGAAAATTGCTCTGGCCCAAACAATATATCATCTTGTACTGTAGAGGCAAAAATCTGGTCATCAGGATTTTGAAAGACATAAGAAATGGACTGTCTTAATTCATCCTCTTCATAGTAATTTAATAAATTATCTTTAAAATATATTTTTCCATTTTGAGGTTCATTAATTTTTAAAATATTGTGCATTAAAGTTGTTTTACCGGCACCATTAGGACCAAGTAATACAACTTTTTTATTTGGTAAAATTTCAAAAGATATATTTTTTAAAACATTTTTTTTACTTTCAGGATAACTGAAATTAAGATTTTCAACCTTCAAAATTGTTTTAAACGATTTTACCATTATTACCATCCTCTATCTAATAAAATGATCAAAGCTGAAATAAACAGCGTCAGAAATATTGGCTGCCAGCTGATAATTAATTTTTGTTTACTTTTTACAAAAGTTGCACTTTTTAGTCCTCTGAGCTGCATCGCTTTGTAAATGCGGTCACTTCTTTTTAGAGACCTATCTAAACTGCTGCCTATAATCTGAGCTAAAATTATATATTCCTTAATATTAAAAAATTTATTTTTGATTTCGGCTCCCCTCAATTTTCTAGCTCTTATTAATCTATTGATTTCTTCTTTTATAACTCTAAAATATCTTAGAATAAAAAAAATCGTTAAAATTATCAAATTTGGAAAATGCAGTTGGGCAAGCCCATCTTTTAAATCCTGCTCTGCAAAATCTTTAAAGATTAATACATTCCATAAGATTATATTTATTAATCTAGATACTAAAACCCAGTTTTTCTCACTTTGAAGCCAAACAAGTAAAGAAGCGGTTATTAAAAATGGTAAAAAAACTAAAAACAACTTCTTTAATTTTCCCAATAAATTCAGGTATATATCTACAAATAGAAAAAAAATGAACATAACTAAATGTAAAGAAATAGATTTTACAATTAAAATTGTAATAATACCGATTAAATAAACTATTAATTTACCTCCTGCTGTATTCTTCAAAATACGTTCTCCTTACCTATTATATTTAGTCATATTTAAAATTGATTAATTTTTAGATAGTATTTTCCCTATTTTTAATAATAATAAATATAGGATAATAGCTCCCAATAAACCGGCAGCTCCTCTACTTAATAGTTCATTATTGATTGGAAGTGAATAATCTTCAAAAATAGAAAAACTGTCCTGGGCTTTATTTATAAAATTTTTAGTCTCAGCCACTTTTTCCAGTCCATCCGGCAAAGAAGAACTTAAAATAGGATTTAAAAATGCCAAAAAAGCAATAAATGCTATTATGAGATAAATATATTTATTTACTTTAAGCATCCTTAACTCCTTCCTTTTGATATGCCAATTCAAATTGTGTTGAAACTGTTTTTTTGAGATAGGAAAGTACAAGCATTGTAATTATACCTTCCATTAAACCAATAATTGTGTGCCAGCCAACCATAGCTGCCAATATGAAGTTTAAATTAACTATATTAGAAAAAGATAATTCCAATGCTGTAAACACTGCTGAAATAACTGTCGCAGATAAACCAGTTATAACAATTCTTAATTTATCAGAAAAGTTAATCTTAGTTAAAAAGTTATAAATAAAATAACCAGCCCATACTTGAATTAAAGCCATATTTAAAACATTTGCTCCCAGAGCCAGAATCCCTCCATCCATAAAAAAAACAGACTGAATAACCAAAATTGAAGTTATAATTAAACTTGCTGACCAGGGACCTAAAACCAACATAGCCAGTACACCACCCATAAGATGCCCGGAAGTTCCAAATCCAATTGGAATATTAATCATTTGTGCTGCAAAAATAAAGGCTCCCAAAATTCCTAAAATAGGGATATTTTTTTCAGAAAAATTATTTTTTAATTTATTTATTCCATAACTTAAAGCTGCACCAGATAAAAGATATGTAGTTACACAGGTTTTTAAATCTAAAAAACCGTCAGGTATATGCATAAATTATCTTACCTCCTTTTTAGTAACACGAATTTTTTTTTCGTGTTATATATTATTTTTCCCTAAATCTTTTAAAAATCCTTCTTTAATTACAAATTGTTTTTATAAAAACAGAAAAAATGCCTTTCGGCACTATCTTAATTTAATAAGATAATTTATGCCCCAAGCTTTTCCTGTAATTCAGGTTTTTTGAATGATAAAAGGATATTTAATTGTTATTATTTATATTAAAAAATTTATTTAGCTTTTTGAAATAAAATCTTATTTTTATTTTCAGTATAATGAGATATCCTAAAAAAATAAAGTGAAATAAATAAATTGATAGAGGTTTTCCAAATTTATTTTTAAAATTAAAAAATGGGGAAAGTCCTTTTGTAAAATTGATATTGACATTTTAATTTTATATCTGTATAATATAATTAATGTGTGAGAAATATAACAATATATATTAAGAGGAGGAGATTTATCATGAAGAAAACCTTAGTCTTTTTAATGGTAGCATTTTTAATCTTGGGATTAGCTAGTTCAGCTATGGCTAAAAACTCAAATCTGGTGATTGTTGGTGATGGTGAAAACGCTGCTGAATTTTCAACAGACAGAACTACTTCTGATTATGTAAAAGAATTAATTACACTTGTTGATGCTGATAAAGCAGGCGACATTATTTATCCTGATGAAAATGAATACCGCTATCTTTTTGTTCCACTTTACAAAGATGGAGAACTTTTAGGTTATGGTACATGGGTTAATACAGTTATTTATCAGCACCCTGAAGACTTTATTGCAGTAGTTGCTCCGGATGCCAGCATCTTAAAGTGGAAACCACTTGATGCAAATGATCATCATCCAGAAATGAGAAAAGAAGAGTATATAAGCAGATATTATGGTATGACACTTGATTCTACTTTTAATCCTGAAACTGATGTAATTTCAGGTTCTACAATTTCATGTAATACTTTCTATTTTGAAATGAGAAATATTTTATTAACAGCTGCTGAACTTGGCCCTTTAGCTGGAGAATAAAGCAATAACATATATATTTAAAATCACCTCCTGGATTAATTTCTAGGGGGTTTTTCTTATTTCAGTCTACTTTTGAGCTGAAATTTGAGCTGAAATATGTGTTTTTAATATGTGATTTTTATAATTTTCTTTTAAATTTAAACTTTTGAGTTTTTTGTACTCACAAAAATAAACAAATATAAAAGGGATTTCTCCTTTTAAATAATTTAAAATTTGGTTATAAAACTTTTTAAGATAGTATTTATGATCATAAAATCGAGATAGAAGCCGTTTATACCTATTACCTCTGCCCTATTATTATAAACATAATCGAAAATTTAAAAAGTATATTATGTTCTAACAAAAAACTAATAGGTTTAATAACAAAACAAATTTAAGAAAGATGTATCATGCGCTTTGCAGAATTACTAATAAATTAAAGCATATTTTCAATTGAAAATATGCTTTAATTCTTTATTCGGTTCAATCATCTCTGGTAAAAGCTTTATCATACCTTTGCTATTCAATGGCTTTTTCTTTCCAACCACCTTTTTTAAACCAGATAACAGCAATAATTGAAGTGATAAAGTTGGAGAAAAACATTCCCCACCAGATACCATTTGTTCCCCATCCTAAATTTATGCTAAGATAATGAGCCAATGGCAGACGTATTCCCCAGAGAGCAATTATTGCCAGAACCATTGCAATAACAGTATTACCTGCCCCTCTAAAAGAACCACCAAGAATAAATCTAATTCCAAGAAAACCAAATGAAAAACCGACAATCCGTAAAAATGATGTTCCTATTTTAATCACTTCAGGATTTGAATTAAATATAGAAATCACTGCTTTTGGAAATAAATTAAATAAAAAGGCCAGCAGTGTTAATAAGAACAATATAATTCCTGTACTAACCCAGGCACTTTTTTCAGCCCTGTCAGATTGTTCTGCTCCTAAATTCTGTCCAACCATTGTTGTAGTTGCAGTTGCAAAACCTCTAGTAGGAAGCATAACTACCGACAAAATACGAGAACCTATCCCATATGCTGCAACTGCTATTGTGCCAAATTGAGAAACTATACTCATTAAAAGTGTCATACCCAGAGCCACAATAGACTGTTCTCCCGCAGAAGGTAAACCCAAAATTAAGATCTTTTTAATTTCCTTAAAATCTGGCTTAAGTGAGTCCAAGGAAAGAACTAAACCTTTTTTACCTGTAAATAAAATATAGATACCAATAACTCCAGCAACTGCTCTGGAAAAAACTGTAGCAATAGCCGCTCCTCTAACACCTAAATTTGGAATAAATCCGACTCCAAAAATTAGAAATGGATCCAAAATTATATTCAATATTGCAGAAAAAATAACCATTTTCATTGGTGTTTTGGTATCACCATAACCTCTAAGCAGAGCAGAAAATATAAAAAATGAAAACATAAATGGCAGTCCTGCAAAAATAATTGTTAGGTATGAAGATGCATCAGGTAATATCCCGGCGGGAGCCCCCATCAAATGCAAAATATTCTTGTTGAATAAAACTCCAATTGCAGCCAAAACAAGCGAAAGAGTCATTACAAAAACAAAAATCTGGCCTGTAATTTTATTAGCCATTTTCTGGTTATCAGACCCCATATACTGAGCTACCAGCGTAGTACCAGCGACAGTAATACCTCCACCTATGGATATCATAAGAAAAACAAGAGGAAAACCAACAGAAAGTGCTGCAACTGAGTCAGCTCCCAGCTTTCCCAACCAGAATGTATCAGCAAGATTATATACAACCTGCATAGTATTACCAATCATAACCGGCCAGGCCAGTTTAAAAAGAGTACTGGCTATTGGACCATTTATTATATGCTCTCTATTTCCCAATTTTGGGCTATTTATTATTTCTTCGTCCTCAAAATCTAGAGTTTCGTTATCAGCTATACTCATCCATATCATCTCCTTTTTTCAACAAACTTTCAAGATTATTACAAACAGAACTAATAGATTCAATTACTTTATCCTGTTCTTGCAAATCCAGATCATTTAAAGCCTTCTCCAGAAAGCTTTGACGTACATAGAGCATTTTACAGAGAAGTTTATCTCCACTCTCTGTTAATTCCAGCAATACTACTCTTCTGTCTTCAGGACTCCTATAGCGTTTTACAAATTTTTCATCAACTAATTTATCCACTATAACAGTAAGAGTACTATTTGCCATATACATTTTTTCATGTAAAAAACTCATGTTAACCGGCTGGTTTTTCTTTATGTTCCAGAGAACCATAAAACGCGGCATTGTTAATCCGTTCTTCTTTAAATTTCTTTTAGTAAACTGCACTAAATATTTATGAATATCCCGGACGAGTTTATCAATATCCCTGGTTTCTTTGTTTAAATTCATTATTTTTTGATTTGAATCCATCAAAAATCACTCCTCATAGTTATTATCATTAATATTTCGTGACTATAAATATTATAAAACAAAAATATACTAATTGTCAAATTGTTACGCCAAAATATTATCCTATATTATTTATAAGCCCCACTTAAATTCGATACATAGTTTAGACATTTTTTCTAGTTTTCGTAGTATTTATGACTTTTATAATTTAAATTGGAATGCATTCTCATCTATTGTAATAAGCTTCAATATAATGAAAATTATCCTGTTCTGCTTGACTTCTATTTTTATACTTTCCTGTAAAAGGTAGAATGAAAATTGTATTTGACATTGTCTCTAACCTGGGTTATACTAAATAGGCTGGACATTAAAAATATATGTAGACTTGTCCAGAGACAACTAGGAGGAATTTATTTAATGATTTATAGTGGTAAAGTAAAATGGTTTAATGACCAAAAGGGTTTTGGTTTTATTGAGAGAGAATCTGGCGATGATGTATTTGTTCACTTCTCTGCTATCAATAGTGATGGTTTTAAGAGTTTAGAAGAAGGTCAGGAAGTAGAATTTGAAGTAGTAGAAGGTGACCGAGGTCCACAGGCTGAGAATGTTGTTGCAGTATAAGATTATTTAAATCTTTTATATATAGCAGCTGTTCCCTGACTATATTTCTTTAGTCGGGGATTTTTATTTGTAATAAAAAAAGGAAGTGAAAATAGATTTGCAAAAAATTAAATTTGAAGAATTAAATGTATCAAAAGATATATTAAAAGCAGTAAATGACATGGGATTTGAAGAAACAACACCGATTCAGACAAACTCTATTCCCAAAATTTTAGACGGTAAAGATATTATTGGGCAGGCACAGACAGGTACAGGGAAAACAGCAGCTTTTGGTATTCCTCTTCTGGATGAAGTTGATACAAATAACAAAAATCCACAGGCGATTATACTCTGCCCAACAAGAGAACTTGCAATTCAGGTTGCAGAAGAACTAAAAAGACTGGCAAAATATAAGAGAAATCTTCATACCCTGCCGGTTTATGGAGGGCAGTCAATTAAAAGACAGATTAAAGCACTCAAAAAAGGTGTTCAGGTAGTTATAGGAACTCCAGGCAGAGTAATGGATCATATCCGCCGCGGTACTTTAAAGCTTTCCAGCATAGATTATGTTGTTTTAGATGAAGCAGATGTAATGCTGGATATGGGATTTGTAGACGATATTGAGACAATACTGAAAGATATTCCAGAAAACAGACAGACACTCTTCTTTTCTGCTACAATTCCAAGAGCTATTAGGAACCTCAGCAAAAGATATCAAAAAAACTCAGAATTTGTTAAAGTAGCACATGAGAGGCTGACAGTTCCAGGAATTGAACAGAATTATTATGATGTAAGAAGAGGTAACAAATTAAAAGTACTAACAAGACTGCTGGATTATCACACTCCCAATCTTTCTATAGTATTCTGTAATACCAGAAAAATGGTCGATGAGCTGAATATTCAGCTGCAGGCCAGAGGATATTTATCCGATTCCATCCACGGTGGTTTAAATCAGAACCAGCGCGACAGAGTCATGGAAAAATTTCGCACCGGTATTATAGAAATCTTAGTTGCCACAGATGTTGCAGCAAGAGGTATAGATGTTGATGATGTAGAAGCAGTATTTAATTATGATGTTCCTCAGGATACAGATTATTATGTACACAGAATAGGCAGAACCGGGAGAGCTGGGAAAACCGGCCAGGCATTTACATTTATAGTTGGCAAAGATATTTACAAGTTGAGAGATATTCAAAAATATACAAAAACCAAGGTAAAACGCCAGCCGATTCCTACTGTGGATGATGTAGAAGAAGCAAAATTTGAGCAGTTTATAGATGAATTATCTGATTATATGGCAAAAGAACGTCTGGGAAGATATATAAAAATAATCGAAGATCTGCTTGATGATGATTATACTGCTATAGAAATTGCAGCAGCACTGATGAAAAAATCACTGGATACAGAGGATGAGGATGTAGTTGAAATAAAAGATTTTGGTGATACAGGTGCAGAGCCAGGCATGGTACGATTATTTGTTAATGTTGGCAAAAAAGATAGAGTATCTCCCCGCCACATAGTTGGAGCAATTGCTGGAGAAACCGGACTATCAGGCAGCCTCATTGGAGCTATCGATGTTTTCGAAAACTTCACCTTTGTAGAAGTACCAAAAGAAAGCGGCCAGGATGTTCTGCAGATAATGAAGGATAATTATATAAAAGGCAAAAAAATCAATATAGAACCTGCAAAGCCCAGATAATTCGGTATAAAATTAATTTGAAATACTAAGAATTAGTAAAAATAGGACCGGACAGATATCCTGGTATTATATAATGTTGATAGATAAGAAAAAAACTTTATATTGATATAATAGTAAAATCCCCTTCTGGTGGAAGATGAAAAATATGTCCTCCTTAAAAGGGGATTTTTTAGCTATTTATTTAAAATTTTAATTTGATATAAAGTGAGATGAATTTTTGTGGGAGAGGTCACTGCAGATTAAATAACTTCATTATATTTTCATCAGTGTTGAACAGACCAGATTATTTAAGAAGCTTTTTATAAACCTTTTCCGCTTCTTTTCCCATATTCATAATAGAATATTTCTGTGCCATCTTTAGGGCGTTTTCTGATGTTTTCGCTAATAATTCATCATCTTTCATTAACTTAATAACTTTTTCGGCCCAGCTCTTTACATCCTCTTCTGTTTTATAACCGTTATATCCATTTTTAATTACATCATCTGTTCCACTTGATCTAACTGCAACCACAGGCGTTTTACCTGCCATGGCTTCCAGCAGAACCATACCCTGAGTTTCACTGGTTGAAGCAAATACAAATAAATCTGAAGCCAGATAATATCTGCTTATTTCCTCAAAATCGATGCTGCCCAGCAGTTCAACATTATTTTCTAAGTTGTTTTCCTTAATATAATCCTGAAGATTATCTCGTTCCGGTCCATCTCCCAGCACAATTAGTTTAAAATTTAAATCAGAATTTTTCTTAACATACTTAATTCCATCCAGCAGAAAATATAGATTTTTTTCTTTAGAAAGACGGGCAACAGTAATGAGCAGTATCTCTTCATCTGCCAGCTTACTGCGCAGCTTGGAAATTGAACCTTCATCTATGCTGTAATTATCAAAATCCACTCCTGTCGGTATAACTTTAATAAATCGTTTAACACCAATAGCCCTCAGATATTCTTGTGTAGAATCTGTAGGGGCAAATACAGCATTGGCCCTGTTAGAAAAATGTCTGATCATAAGATGGGCAAACCTATTTGCAAAAAGCCTGCGCAAAAATAGAAATCCAGGTATATAGTGAGCATATTTTTCCAGCCTTGTATGATAGGTGAAAACTACCGGCACATTATATTTGTGTCCTAAGGACATTCCTTTTGAGCCAAGCCAGAAAGGGTGATGACAGTGAACAATATCAAAATCATTTTTATAAAATTCATTTTCTATCTTTCTGGAAAAAATATTAGTTATAGGAATATCCATTCCATCCTGTTTATAATAATATAGTAAGCTGCAGCGTATAATATTTTCTTTCTCTCTGTCATAATCCGGATATTGAGGCGCAAATATCTTAACCTCATGTCCAAGATTGCGCAGAGATCTGGACAGCCTTTCTATAGAAATAGGGACACCACCTATTACCGGAAAATAATTGTTGGTGAACATAGCAATTTTTAGTTTTCTGTCCTCATCTACCTCTTCCGAATAGGAAAAGTTGCGGTAATAGTCAATTTCTCTTGTCATTTCTCTATAAATTATATAACCTACCATAAAAATTATCAGTGCGGCAATTATAATATTAATATAGTTTGTGTAAATAAAAGATTGAACCGCAACCCAGATATTGACAGCTATTTTTGCAATTATCCCGGGATTGTTTTCAAGTTTTTTTACCTCGATATCAACACCAGCCTGGTCAACCTCAACTTCTATATAATGATAAAAGCTGCTGTCATTTTCTAATATCAGTTCTCCTCCTGCACCACCGGTTATAATATAGCTGACACCATTGATATTCTTTCTGGAAAAAACATCAGCATTTGACGAAAAAACTGCATCCACATTATATTCTGAAAATAATGACTGGTAAAACTCTCGTTTAGAATCAGGTTCAATAAACTTTTCTTTATCATCAAGCAGTGATTCGGTCTCCACTTTAAAAGGAGCTTTATTCATTATTACAAAAATATTTTCAAAAGAAACAGCTGTTTTAAGCTCATCTTCCAGCCATGACTGCTGCCAGTTGTCCGGAGTATGACCGGTTGTATCCAGAAAAATAAAATAGGAATCAGCAGCAGCAAAAGAAAAATAAAATGGGCCAAAATACTTATAAAAGTTCTTAAATCCTTCATCTCCAATTTCTTTTTGCCCAACTCCAGTCACAAATGGTATATTCATTTTCTGCAGTGTGCGGTAAAAAACCCTGTATTTACCTTCATTACCATCCCGCACATTATTACCAGTGGAGATTATAAAATCTGCTGAATTGGATTTCAAAACCGGTAGTATTCTTTTATCAAAAATACTGATAGAGTTTTCTATATTTCCCACAACAGCAAAAGAAAACTTTTTATCTTTTATATTTTCTTTAATCTGGTTTATATTCTGCAAATTAACAGCATTAAAATTTTCAATTGTCATTGGTGCATAGATACTGTGTGTAAATAAAATTAGTAAAATAAAAACTGTAATTAAAAATACGACTTTTTTGCTATTCATTGCTGTCCTCTCCTCTGGTCATTAAAAATAAAAATACCAGTATACCTATAAATATTCCTACATATTTTGTTAAAAATCGCCAGGCAAACAGTAGTGGGAAAATATCCTGTTTTGATACAAAACTGCTAAAAAAGAAAGAATAACCACCTTCTGCCACACCTGCTGCACCAGGAGTAGGAGCAAAGTACATAAAAAATACAACAACAAGCTGCAGAAAAATAACAGACAAATAATTTATCTGATATCCCATTCCAATTAAAAGCAGTACAGAAAAGGAAAACTCAGCCAGCAAAAATAAAATTGTAAAAAGCACAGAAAGAAAGATATGTACTTTATTCCCCTTCAAAAAAAAACTCAATCTTTCTCCAAACAGATTAATATTTTCCAGCATATATCTCAGCCCTGAATCATATTTATCGGCAGAAATAATATTTTTTTCTTTAAGAAAATTGAGGGCTCTATATACAACTTTTTTAAGAAATCTGTTTTTAAAAATAATTATATAAAAAACCAAAAAATAAAGAATTATAAAGATAAATAAATACACAAAAATGGGTATGCCACTAAAAGATGCCAAAAGTTTCTGGTTGTTTAGAAGTATAGGTGGAGCTGCTGTAAAAATAATTGTAGTAGCCAGGGCAGTCCGGATAGTAGTTGCTGCTGTAGCACTGCCTAAAGGAATTCCTTTGCGGTGAAGAAAATATACCTGAGCCACCCCACCACCGGTAGCAAGAGGTGTAATATTGGAAACAAACAAATTTATAAATACAAGCTTTAAAATATGAAGGAATTCAATTTCTATCTGCAGTGTTTTTAATATAAAAAATAGGCGCAGCCCATCCAGTACAAAATAAAGCATCAGCAGTACAAATAATGAACTTATTACTGGAAGAGGAAATTCTAAAAAGATCTTGAATTCAGATTCTTTTCCAAGCAGATTATAAATATAATACAGTGTCAGTGCAGATATAATTAAAAAAAGTACAAAATAAAACATATATTTTCTTAAACTTATTTTTTTTCCCTGGTTGTTTTTATTTTCCATAACTGCCTCCACCCTGGCTGAGAGATAATTGTTTAAAATAATTATAATATAACTGAGCTTAAAAGTAAATTTCAGCTTTTATAATTCATTAAAAAGATTTACCATCTCAATCAGTGATACAGCTGCATCAAAGCCCTTATTACCTGACTTTGTACCGGCCCGAGAAATGGCCTGCTCAATTGTATCTGTTGTTAAAACCCCAAATATAACCGGTTTTCCTGCATCCAGTCCCACCTTTGCAACTCCTTTTGCCACTTCAGAAGAAATATAATCAAAGTGTGGTGTTTCACCTCTAATAACTGCACCAAGAGCTATAACTCCATCATATTTGCTGCCTGAAGCCATTTTTTGAGCAGTTAATGGAATTTCAAAAGACCCAGGCACCCAGGCAATCTCTATATTATCATCCTCAACCCCGTGTCTTTTAAGTCCATCAAGAGCCCCATCCAAAAGTTTACTGGATATAAATTCATTAAAACGCCCTACTACTATACCAACTTTAATACCTTTACCTGTCAGCTTTCCTTCATAAATTTTTGTCATTATTCTTTTCCTCCTTTATTAAAATTTAAAATATGACCCATTTTTTCTTTTTTTACCTTAAGATAAAATTCATTTTCTTCATTTGGATCTACTTCCAGTGGAATTCTATCTGTAACTTTAAGTCCATAACCTTCCAAACCAATAATCTTTTTGGGATTATTGGTCAGCAGTCTGATAGAGCTGAGGCCAAGATCAGCCAGTATTTGAGCACCAATACCATAATCTCTGAGATCAGGGTCAAAACCGAGTGCTACATTTGCTTCAACTGTATCCATCCCTTTATCCTGAAGTGCATATGCCTTTATCTTATTAACCAGCCCAATACCACGTCCTTCCTGCCTCATATAAAGAAAAACTCCGCTTTTTTCTTTATTGATAATTGATAGGGCTGCAGCCAGCTGCTCTCCACAGTCACATCGCAGTGAACCAAATGTATCACCTGTAAGACATTCAGAATGAACTCTAACAAGAACATTCTCTTTATTTTGGACATCACCTTTAACTAATGCAATATGCTCTCTGCTGTCAATTTCACTCCTGTAAATCTTTATATCAAATTCTCCATATTTTGTTGGCAGTACAGCTTCAGCCGCTTTTTTTATCAGTTTATCTTTTCTTTTTCTGTATTTAATAAGATCTTTTATAGTGACTATTTTTAAATCATATTTTTCCGCAAATTTTTCTAAATACGGCATTCGTGCCATCTGACCATCTTCTTTAATAATCTCACAAATTACACCGGCCGGATAAAGACCTGCCATTTTTGCCAGATCCACAGCAGCTTCTGTATGTCCGGCCCTCCTTAAAACCCCACCTCTTTTTGCAATAAGAGGGAATACATGCCCAGGCCTATTAAAATCAGTCTTTTTAGCCTCTTCATCAATAAGCCTGCTGATAGTCAAAGCCCTTTCTTCAGCAGAAATCCCAGTTGTAGTATCTTTGTGATCAACAGAAACTGTAAATGCTGTTCTATGTGGATCAGTATTCTTACTAACCATAAGGGGAAGATCCAGCTCTTTTAATCTCTCTTCCTGCATTGGTGTACAGACAAGACCTCTACCTTCCTTTATCATAAAATTAATATTTTCTGTTGTTACTTTTTCAGCTGCCATAAAAAGGTCACCTTCGTTTTCTCGATCTTCATCATCAACAACAATAATCATCTTCCCACTTCTAATATCCTGTAAAGCTTCTTCAATTTTATTCATAATAGCTCCTTTCTGATTTATATAATTAAGAAAAAATAATTGATGAATTTGAAATGATATAACAAGGAGTTTACTCAAAATTATTTTTAGAATTACAAAAAAGATTCCGTCATAAATGAAATTTTTTATATTTTACTTGAAAATACAGCCTAATTAAACCACTAATCAACCAAAACTATTAATACTCTAATAAAAACCATTTTTCTTTAAAAAGTCAGCTGTTATACTACTATTATTACTGCCGCTTTTAACCTGATTCCTATCTTTTCCCAGCAATTTTAGAACATATTTCCCCAAAATATCAGCTTCAATATTAATCCTGTCTCCCCGCTTTATATATTTAAAATTGGTTGAACTCCATGTTTCCGGTATCAGAGATATTGTTAATATATTTTCTTTAATATCCATAACTGTCAGACTTACTCCATTTAAAGCTGCAGAACCTTTTTTTACTATATACTGAGTTAAATTATCACTGCAGACCAGCTGAAGCAGGTGAGCATTTTTTTCTCTTTTGATATCTCTCAAAACTGCAGTACCGTCAACATGTCCTGTAACAAAATGGCCGCCCACAAAATCATTCATTCTAAGTGACTGCTCCAGGTTAATTATAGAAGAACTTTTTAGATCAGATAGATTGGTAGAATTTAAAGTTTCCGGCATTACATCTGCCGTAAAAGAGCTGCTGTCGAAATCTACGACAGTAAGGCAGACTCCATTAACGGCAATACTGTCTCCTTTTTTAATATCTATCAGCACTTTATCTGCTGATATTTTCAGCTGATATTTAGTAGCACCCTCAATTCTGTTCTGCAGCTTTCCTGTTTCCTGAACAATTCCTGTAAACACAACCATCACCTCACTTTTTTATCTATTAAGTTAAAGTTAAACTATCTATACTCGTTAAAATACTTTATTAATTATCTGTCTTAATATTATCTATTACCAAATTCAGCCGAAAAAGTCTCGCTCTTTTTAAAATGTGGATAGGGAATCAAATTTCTTCCGCAATTAAAAAAATATTATCATCCAGCATTTTCTGTTCAATTATATGAAGTTCTTTTGCATCTTTCATCAGCTCCGGGCCAGCCCCCGAAAAAGCAGCAGTCCCATCACTTCCGAGCAGAAGTTTAGGAGCAATAAAATAATAATATTTATCTACCAGTCCTGCCTTTGCAAAAGAATAACTTACCCTGGCCCCTCCTTCTACAAGCAGACTGGATATTTTTCGTTTATGCAGTTTTTTTAACAGTTTTTTAACAGGTATATTCCCTTCTCTATTAAGTTCTACTTCCATCATCTCTACATTTTCTTTTTGAGATAATATGTTTTTTTTATCTCTATCAGCCTCTCTACCACATACTATCAGTGTTCCAGCGTCAGATTCCTGATTTAATATCTTTAGATCAGCAGAAATTCTCAGTTTAGAATCCAAAACAATTCGCAGGGAGTCTCTGCCGGGACTATCTTCCAGTCTTGTGGTGAGAGATGGATTATCCTTTAGAACTGTACCAATACCAACCAGTACAGCATCAACCTTATGGCGGAGTTTATGTCCTTCAAGTCTTGCTTTTTTGTTTGTTATCCATTTAGAATCGCCACTTCTGGCTGCAGTAAATCCATCCAGAGTCTGGGCTTTTTTGAGATATACATAGGGCAGATCAGAAGTAATATATTTTAAAAAAATTTCATTTAATTTTTCAGCCTCCTTTTTTAGAAGACCAACTTCAACTTCTATACCAGCTTCTTTGAGCATTTCAATACCTCCTCCAGCAACTTCAGGATTGGGATCTTCCAGCGCTATAACGGCCCTTCTTATATCGGAATCTATAATTTTTAGAGCACATGGTGGTGTTTTCCCATAATGGCTGCAGGGTTCTAATGTTACATATATAGTCCCTCCTGCTGCTTTTTCGCCAGCTGCATTGAGAGCATAAACCTCTGCATGTGGACCTCCATAATATTTATGATACCCCTCTCCAACTATAATTCCATTATTCACAACAACTGCACCAACAACAGGATTGGGGCTGGTAAAACCCTCACCTTTTACAGCTAACTCCAGTGCCCTCTGCATATATTTTCTATCCTCTTTTTCCATTAACACACCTCCAATTAAAAAATCCTTCCATTTCTGGAAGGGTATGAAGTCATCACTGCCGAAAAACACCTTAAATATCATCTCTGCAGATTAAATTTATAATGCAGATGCAGAACAAATTTAGGTAATTTCTCATCAGAAACACCTAACTCCCTTCCAGACTGTACTGTCGGTACTGGAATTACACCAGATCAACCCCAAAGGCTTGTGGACTTTACCACCGGTAGGGAATTTCACCCATCCTCGTTAGTTAATATTCAATTTTTCTGAATTTATTCTATCAGTTCTGTATCTATTTGTAAAGGTTTATTGTAAAAAAAACATCCTGCTATACTTTTTCAACAGCAGTAGCTTTACCGCTGGCTTACTTTTTATTTTTAGGCACAGCAGTTTTTTCATCAGATATAAATGTTCTGCCATATCCGGTAAAAATAGTAAATAATAATACTGCCAGCATTACCCACGGATAAACACGGATAAAATTGAAGTGTATTTAATTTTTATATTTAAAGACAGTCGATAAATCGCTTAATTATAGAATCATTCTCTCTGCTCTTAAAAAAAGCAAGATAAAATTTTCTGCCGCTCTGCATATCAGCAACATCTTTTTCTACAACAGGTCTGCAGCCTGCTGCTTTGGAAGATGCCAGCTGTGAAACAAAAGATATACCCAGTCCTGCCTGAACTGCAGATAAAACAGATTCAGTACTGCCCAGCTGACCGACTATATTGAAGTCATTTAAATTTAATGATAATCTTTTAAATCCAGCCTCCATTGCTTTTCTCGTACCTGATCCTTTTTCCCTTATAATCATTTTTTCGTTCTGCAGATCTTTTAGAGAAATATTATCCTTAAAGACCAGCTCATGATCAGCAGGAAGAATCAGCTTCAGCCTGTCATCAGCTGCCTCAAGAATTTTAAACTTACTATTTTCCGGCCTATATCCAACCACAGCAAGGTCAACTTTGTTTTCCTCCAGCATTTCTATGGATTTAGCGCTGTCACTTACAGCAACTTCTACCATTAGATCGGGAATATAATTTAAAAGACAGGATAAAATATCGGGGATCATATATTCAGATGGAATTGTACTGGAAGCTATATGCAGCTCTTTAACTTCTTTCCCCCTGTTCATCTCAACCTTCTGCAGTAGATCATCCCAGGTCTGTAAAATCTTTTTTCCCTCACTGTAAATGATCTTTCCAACAGGAGTCAGCTTTAACTCTCCCTGTTCTTTCTCCACCAGCTTATCTTTAAATTTTTCTTCAAGAGATTTAATCTGCATACTGACTGCAGGCTGAGTTAAATTCAACTTCTCTGCTGTGAGCGAATAGCTGCCTAAATCTATTAAGTTAACAAATATTTTTAACGTATTTAGCTTCATAGTATTCACCTGTATTTCTAAGTTTTTTATTTACTGCTAATATTAACATGACATAATTTTAACTCTCTGTTATTAAATACTACACACGTTGAGCTTAATATGGTATACTAAAAGTAAATTTATCAGATAATAATTTTAACTAACCATAAATTTAAAAACATACTAAAGACTGGAGCCTGATCAATATGAATTTTGAATATGATATTAAAAAAATTTTAAGACTTGCAGAAGAAAAAGAATCAGAGAATAGAGAATTTTTAATCTTTCTCCAAAATTATGACCACAAAAAAGTAGATAAAATAGTCCACAGACTGGGTAAAAAATATCTCCGAGAATACGACTGCCTAAAATGCGGAAACTGCTGCCACAGCCTCATTCCCAGTCTGTCCCATGCAAAAATACTTGCAATTTCTCATGAATTTAATATAAGTGTAGAGAAGTTCAAAAAAAAATATATCGAAAAAGAAATACCGGGAGGTTATGTCCTCAAAGGTGACAGCTGTCCCTTTATGCAGGAAGATAATAAATGTACCATATATCAAATCAGGCCTGAAGCATGCAGTTCATTTCCTCACCTGTACAAAGATAATATTAACCATAGACTGATAGAACTTTTAGATAACAGTTTGATATGTCCAATTGTATATTATGTACTGGAAGAACTTAAAGAAGAACTTCTGAACTGATAAAACCAGCGGAAAACATCCTGAATTTTTTTATCCCAGTATTCCCACTCATGACCGGCTTTTTCTTCTTCAAAAGTCAGATCCACACCTTTTTCTTCACAGATTTTTTTGAATGTTAAATTATCCTGATAAAGAAAATCTTCTGTACCACAGCACAAATAAAGCCGGGGTAATTTTTCTACATCCTGAACTTCAGATAAAAGGTAAAGCAGATCATTACTGCTGCCTTTCAATTTTTCTAGAACACCAAAAATCCTCCTGAATTCTGCCATTCTTTTTTCATCATCAGAAAAATCCATTATTCTTCTTGCCAGATCAACAGCACCTGAAAGGCTGGCTGCAGCTGCAAATTTATCCGGCAGTCTCAAAGCAAGTTTAACTGCTCCATATCCCCCCATAGAAAGGCCAGCCACATAATTATCTTCTTTTTTATCTGAAATAGGAAAATAATTTTCTGCTATTTTCGGAAGTTCTTCACTAACATATGTCCAGTAATTATATCCATTTTTCATATCTGTATAAAAACTTCTCTGAACATCAGGCATTACAAGTGCATAACCCCATTTTTGAACATATCTTTCCACTGAAGTATATCTCTGCCATCCTGTATGATTATCAGACAACCCATGCAGGAGATATATAACCGGAATCTTTCCGTTTTTATCTTTAAAATCTTCAATATCATCTGGCAGTATTACATTTATCTGTGTAGATACCTTAAGCACTTCTGAAAAAAAATCACACTGTATGTATGCCAATTTAGATCACCCTTTTTTCTGCAGAAATTTTTTTATCTTATCTGTTGCATCAAGCAGTGGACTGATGGAATCATCATAATTCACTTTATCGATCAATGTTGCAATCAGCTGTGACATATCTACTTCCTGAAACCAGTCTGCCTGTTTAAATTTTTCGGGAATATAAGTCAAATTGGTGGAAAACAACTTTTTGATAATTCCTTTTTTGTAGTATTCATCCATTTTATCTATCCCCTCAGTAAAAAGGGCAAAAGAAACAGCCACATAGATATTTTCTGCATCTTTTTGCTTCAACTCTCTGGCTATATCAAATACTGATTCTCCAGAAGCAATCATATCATCCACTATAAGAACATCTTTGCCTGCAACTTTTGAACCCATATATTCATGCTGTATAATTGGGTTTTTCCCATTAACAATTTTTTTGTAATCTCTTCTTTTATAGAAAAGGCCGACATCCAGTCCCAGAACACTTGCATAGTAGATAGCTCTATCCATTGCTCCTGTGTCCGGACTTATTACCAGCAGTTTGGACTTATCAACCTGCAGTTCATTTTGTGTTTCGACCATGGATTTTATAATCTGATATGTAGAATGCAGGCTTTCAAAACCGATCAGAGGAATAGCATTTTGTACTCTGGTTTCATGTGCATCAAAAGTAAAAATATTTTCTACACCCAGGTTTTCTAATTCCTGCAGAGCCATTGCACAGTCCAGTGATTCCCTGGAATTTCTCTTGTCCTGCCTTCCTTCATAAAGCATCGGCATAATTACAGAAATTCTACGTGCCTTACCTGCGATGGCAGAAATCATCCTTTTAATATCCTGAAAATGATCATCAGGGCTCATTCTATTTTCTGTACCGAACATATTATATTTGATGCTGTAATTACCCACATCGGCAATTATAAAAATATCCTTACCTCTGATTGTCTCATTTAAGATTCCTTTTGCTTCTCCATTGGAAAATCGTATGATTTGACCCTCCTCGGGGCAAGCCCACGAGGATTCCTGCTTCTTAGAAGTGGTAACCCACCATCTCCACAGGCTTAAAATCCTGTTAGCCCAACAGTATATCCTCTAACTTGCCTTTTGTATT